>CAZJMZ010000226.1:2107-5084 GCA_964547115.1 uncultured Anaerolinea sp.
AGGCCAGTTAATAACTTTATGGCCATTTTGATGCCGTTGGGGTAGTCTGTTTTGGTGAAATCTACATAGTGGAAACGACGCATTCGGAACGGAATGTCGCACGGCTCCAGCAGGACTGGCAGAATGCGTTTGCGGCTGTCAATGGCATAGCCGATCTCATCCTTGACATTCTGGGATGCGATGGAGGCGGGTGTGAGAATCACCATGAAGACCCCGCAGCTGGTCAACGCCTTTTGGACTTCGTCGTCCCAGCGCGATCCAGCAGGGATATCCAACTGATCAAGCCAAATGTCCAACCCGGCTGCTTTTAATTCCTTGGCAAGCTGCAGGGTGAATTCGGCATTTTTTCGGGGATAGCTGATGAAAGTGCGGCGTTTATCTTCGTAGTCCATGGGGCTCCGTCGTGTAAATATCCAAGCATTGTGGGTTTTGTATAGTAAACGACGGAAAATCAGTTTTTACAGCAGCATCCCCTGGTTGGGTTTACGGGAACGGAATTGCAACGCCCGAAGCTTTCGGCGTTCTTGAAAACTTCGGGCTGGGTGCTTGGAACGAATTTTTTGGCAAGGCCGTTCTTTAGCGTAGCAGGTTTCGGCTGACGCGAAACGGAGACGTGATTTACTTCCCCCAGCGCGGCTGGTAATCGCAGTAGGCGTTGTCGGTGAGTTGGCGCAGGTCAGTGCCGTCGATGCGCATGATGAAGATCTCGCAAGATTCCTGGTCTTTGTTGGCGACGTCAGTATAGGCAGTGAAGGCGATCCAGTTGCCATCGGGGGAGAGGCTGGCGCCCTGGGCGTTGATGCCCGGCTCGGAGACCTGACGCAGGCCACTGCCGTCATTGGCGTTCATGAGGTAGACATCATGCGCGAACGGGCCGCCCTGGTCGAAGGAGATGAGGTCGTTCACGGACCAGTCGCTGCGCCCGCGCGTATCGATGGTGTCGTTGACGAGTGTCGCCACGCCGCCGTCAGCGTCGATAATGTAGAGCTGGTTGTTCTCACCTTTGCCCTGCGCGAAGAGAAGCTGGTCACCGCTGGGAGACCAGGTGGGGTCGTGGACGTCTTTGCCAGCCACGCTGTAAAATTCGCGCGGGTTGCCCCCGTCGCGATCCATGAACCAAAGTTGGAAATTGCTGCCGCTGGTGACGTAATGGAAGGCAATGGTGGAGTTATCGGGCGAGATCTCGGGTGAGCCGACAATATTTTTCAGGTCGGTGAGTTGGGTGATGTCTCCAGTGGCGAGTTCGTATTCGTAGATCTCGGAGGTCTTGCCGTTGGTGACAACGTATACGATGAATTTGCCATCGGGTGACAATGAAGCGTTATAGCTGGCAGCGTTGGGCGTATCAGTGAGACGCTGCCGGTTGGAGCCGTCTGGTTCCATAAGACAGATCTCATCGCCAGCGACGTTGCAAGTGAAGACGATGTGGCCGGTGGGCTCGGGGTAGTTGGGCGGAGCAGTGACCTCTGCGGTGGCCCCGGGCGTGATGATCTCATCCGTGGCCGGGACTTCGGTCAACGGGGCAGGGGTTGGGAAATCGATATTACGGATGATGTTCACTGCAAGCGCAATCCCGCCCAGACACAGTAGGCCTACAAGGGCGAGCGCAGCTGGAAGCGCGAACTTTTTATAGTCGATAGGCTGGGCGGGCTTTTTTGGGGGCGTGACTTTCTTGAAGGCCTGTGTGGCTGTGGTGCCACCGCCGAGAAATTTCTTCATGGCATTGGCCAGGTCGTTCATGCCAGTTTGGAAGTTGCGGCGCAGGTCCACGCGTTGGTGGGCCGAGAGGCGCAGGGGGATCGAGTCGTTTTCGTCGCCGCGCACCAGTACTGGGAACATGGGTTTGTCGTTCTCTTCGGCGAAGCTCAATTCGCGCCGCACCCATTGCGAGTTGTTGGCTTCAGGTGACAATACCACGATGAGGCCCGATGAACCGCGGATCGAACGCTCGATCTCCCGTTCCCATTCGGGCGAACCTGGCACCAGGTTTTCCGTATCCACCCAGGCGTTCACATCGCGTTCGCGCAACTCGGCTACGAGCTTCTTCACGATGGCTGAGTCTGCGCGGCTGTAACTGATAAAGAAATAAGGTGTAGTGGGGGGCATAAGCTTCTCTCGCCTCTTGGATGCAGGGATTATAGAGTAAAACCTACAATAGGTAAACCGGAGTATGAGACGCGTGTAACGATGACTTTCATCACTAGGTGGGCATGGTGTTGATACATATAATCATTTCAACGGAGAATCTCATGTCAAAGATGGATGAAGCAGTTAAAACATTTCTGGCGCAGAAATCAGTGGCGGTGGTGGGCGTCTCTGACCGGCGCGAGACCGGGTGTAACCTGGCGTATCAAAAATTCAAAGAAAATGGGTATCGTGTGTATGCGGTCAATCCGCGCATCGCCACCTATCAGGGTGAACCTTGTTACCCAGACTTGAAAGCGCTCCCAACCAAGCCTGATGCGGTATTCATTCTGGCGAAGCCCAGTGTCACCGACCAGATCGTAGCGCAGTGCGTGGAGCTTGGCATCAAGCACGTGTGGATGCATTGCATGATGGGCGTCAAGCCTGGCCTGGCGGCGGGCATGACCAGTGTCTCGGCCTCAGCCGTTGAGCTGTGCCGCGCGAACGGCATTACAGTCATCCCCGGCTCATGCCCGAACCAATACCTCAAACCTGATTTTGCCCACAACATGATGCGCGGGATGTGGAAACTGTTCGGCTTTATGAACATGAACTAAATGAAAAGAGTCCCGTCTGTATGAGACGGGACTCTTCGCTTCTTTCTCAGGGATGGCTGTTACTCTTTCCAAATGCGAACCTTTGCCGCTTGGAGCCCTTCGAGCATATCTTCGTCGATGCCGTGGAGGCGTAATTCCACCAGTTGCTCAAGGGTGAGTTGTTCACCGAATTTGTTGCGCATCTCACGGATGAAGCGCGGCGTCACATGGTGGATGCTCATCTCGACCAGGTCGTC
>CAZJMZ010000227.1:0-5076 GCA_964547115.1 uncultured Anaerolinea sp.
ATTGTGGATTATCAATTTACCGCCCGCATGGAGGAAGACCTGGATATGATCGCCAATGGCCAGGCCGAGTGGGTGGAAGTGATGCACGAGTTCTATCATCCGTTCGCGGAGGATCTCAAAAAGGCGCAGGCGGAGATGCCGGTCACCAAGAGCGAGCCGGAACGCATCGGCCGCACCTGCCCTGAAGATGGCGGCGAACTGGTCATCCGCTACGGACGGTTCGGCAAGTTCATTTCGTGTGCGAACTTCCCCACCTGCCGCTACACCGAGCCGTGGCTGGAGAAGATCGGCATTGCCTGTCCGAAAGATCACGGCGACCTGATCGAACGCAAGACCCGCAAAGGCCGCACGTTCTACGGCTGCGCCAATTACCCCAACTGCGATTTCACCTCATGGAAGCGCCCGCTCAAGCAACCCTGCCCCAAGTGCAATGGCTTGCTGGTCATCGCCAACAAACGTGAGGCGCAATGTACCAATTGCCAGGAGACGTTCCTGCTCGAAGCGATCGTCCCTGAAATGGCTGAATAGGAGACCGCATGCACTTTCGACCACTGGCTTATCTCGACCCGGGCTCAGGTAGTGTCCTGATCCAATTGGCGATCGCCGCCATTCTGGGCGCGGGTGTTGCTGTACGTTTATTCTGGACCCGGATCAAAGGCTGGCTGGGCATCAAGTCCAAGCCTGAAGAGGACGATGACGACTCAGATGCATAACAGCGGCGGACTCAGCGCCTCTTTTCGTGACCCGAGCGGGTTCCTGTTTTCTCGGAACGGACTCCTCTACCGACAGATCAACCGCGTGTATGCCGAAGCATATGCGCGGTTGATGGATTCAGGCTTGTATGAGAAGCTGGTCAAGGCCGGGATGTTGATCCCGCACGCTGAAGTGGAGCAGGAACCGGCTGAGCAGGAAGCGGCCTTCAAAGTCATCCAGCCGGAGCAGGTGCCGTTCATCTCGTATCCGTATGAATGGTCGTTCGGCGAATTGAAGGATGCTGCATTGGCGACGCTCGCAATTCAGAAGCGGGCTTTGAAGGCTGGGATGGTGCTGAAAGATGCCAGCGCATACAACATGCAGTTCGTGCGCGGCAAGGCGACCCTGATCGATACGCTTTCCTTCGATCTCTATCATGAAGGCGAGCCGTGGGTGGCGTACCGTCAGTTTTGCCAGCACTTCCTGGCGCCGCTGGCGTTGATGGCGTTGACCGATGTGCGCCTGAGCCAGTTGCTGCGTGTGTATATTGACGGCGTGCCGCTCGATCTGGCAAGCACTTTGCTGCCGTGGCGCTCCCGGCTGAACTTTGGACTGCTGACGCATATCCATTTGCATGCCGGGGCGCAGAAGCGTTATTCCGGCGAGACAGTGCAGACTCGCGGTTCGATGAGCCGCCAGGCCCTGGTTGGCTTGATCGAAAGCCTTGAAGCCACCGTGCGAAAACTGGATTGGAAACCGCGGGGTACAGAGTGGGGTAATTATTACGATATTACGAATTATTCCGATGCGGCCTTTGAACATAAACGTGAACTGGTGCAGGCTTGGTCACAACGTCTGGCTCCAAAGCTGGTCTGGGACCTGGGCGCGAACAACGGAGCCTTCAGCCGCGTGGCGGGCGAGAGCGGCGCCTATGTAGTGGCGTGGGACATCGACCCGGCGGCTGTGGAGCAGAATTACCAGCAGGTGAAGGCTGAGAAAGCACAGGCGCTCTTGCCGCTGGTATTGGACCTGACGAACCCATCCCCGGCGATCGGCTGGGCCAATCAGGAGCGCGATTCTTTCGGTATGCGCGGCCCGGCAGATTTGGTGCTGGCGTTGGCGGTGATCCACCATTTGGCTATTTCGAACAATGTGCCTCTCCCGCAAATCGCCGCCTTTTTTGCAGAAAGCGGTAAGTGGGTGATTCTTGAGTTCGTGGCCAAAAGTGATAGCCAGGTGCAGAAGTTATTGGCTTCACGAGCCGATATCTTCCCACATTACACCCGGGAGGGGCTCGAGGCCGCGTTCCGCGAGCGGTTCACCATCCACGAGGCTGTGGAGGTCCGTGAATCGGACCGGGTGTTGTACTTGCTGGAGGCGCGTTAGTACACCCGGTGGGGCGGCGCTCCGGGCGGGATGCGCTACAATCGCACTTGTACCCCTGCCAATAAATGACCATGTGCTGGTATGGTATTTTTATGGTTGTTTTGAACAGCGGATGGTATATAATTGAGATGATTTCCGACACAAAGAGGAAAATGCCATGGAAGCAGTGACCGCGATCGTCAAGAATCTGTTGAAGAATCAGAAAGTCGTATTGGTTGTGGGGGTGGTGTTGGGCTTGCTCCTCGGTTTGATCGTTGGCTGGGGGTTGTGGCCGATCTCCTATACGGATACCACACCTGAGATCCTGCGCGCAGACCTGCAGGATGATTATTTGCGCATGACCATCGAGTCGTATCGCAATACAAAGAACCTGAATGCCCAGGTGGCCGGTGACCTGGCTGTTTACCGGTGGGATAACCTTGGCACAGCGGCTGCCACAACCCTGGCGCGTGTCCAATCCAACCCGGGGTATCTGGATGGGCAGTCGGTCAACGATTTTGTGCAATTGATCCAGGCGCGCAAAGGCCAGGTGCCTGTACCAACAGACACCGCCGGGGCTTCATCCGGCTCAAGTCAGTTGGTGTTGTACGCCTCGATCCTGGTCATTGTGGCCCTGGTAGGCGCTGGTGCGTTTTACCTGTTCCGACTGTTGCGCAAGGGGCCCGGTACTGTGACGGCAGTGATGAAGGCTGCTGAAGCCAGCAAGAGCGCCGAAAAGACCGACTTCCAGGCGTTGGGGCTCGCGCCGCCCATCACCCAGACCATGACCACGTACGTACTCGGCGATGACCTGTATGACGAATCGTTTAGCATCGATACCAGCGGTGGCGAGTTCCTCGGCGAATACGGTGTGGGTGTTTCTGAGACCATTGGTGTGGGTGAACCCAAAAAAGTGACCGCACTCGAGGTCTGGCTGTTCGACAAGAATGATATCAAGACCGCCACCAAGGTGTTGATGTCAGAACATGCCTACAACGATCCCAACATCCGCGCACGGCTCGAGCCAAAAGGCGAACTGGTGGTGATCAAGCCAGGCGAACAAGTGCTGCTCGAAACCCAGACGTTGCAACTGCTGGCCACCGTGGTGGATATGGACTACGGGACCGGCGCCTTGCCCGCCAAGAGCTACATCGACCGCATCACACTCGAACTTGCGATCTGGCCCCGCGCCGGAAAATGAATCCACACTGACAGCAAATCAAAAAGACCAGCCGCAAGGCTGGTCTTTGTTTTTGAGGATTGGGTTGTTATTCGACCTTCAGGATCTTGAACTTGAGCTTGCCGCCCGGCGTCTCGGCGATGACGACATCGCCAACCCTGTGATTCATGAGCGCGCTGCCGATGGGTGACTCGTTTGAAATTTTGCCCTGGCGTGGGTCGGCTTCTTTGGCGCCGACCATGAAATAGGTTTCCGGTTCGAAGCCTTCCTCCTGCACGGTCACCTTCGAGCCAAGATTGATCGCATCCCCGGAGCTTTTTTCAATGATGACCGCCGTGCGCAGGATGGCTTCGATCTCCTGAATGCGGCCCTCAAGGAAGGCCTGGTCTTCCTTGGCTTTGTGGTAATCGGCGTTCTCTGAGAGATCGCCCATCTGGATGGCAGAGCGCAAACGCTCTGCGAGTTCGATGCGGCGCGGGCCGGTCAATTCCTTGAGTTCTGCTTTGAGTTTGGCTTCCCCTTCAGGGGTCAGGTAGGTTTGGTGGGGCATGATTTTCCTCTTCGTTTATGGCTTTTCAAGTGGATTGAATAATTTTTGATGTTCTTCGATGGCGTAGCGATCGGTCATCCCGGCGATGTAATCGCAGAGCGTGCGTTCCAGTCCGCGTTTATCGATGAGCTTTTGCGCGGAGGTGGGCAGGCTGGTCGGTTCGGCCTGGTAGGCGTGGAACAAGTCGGTGAGCAGCCGTTCAGCCTTGACCTGCATGCGCACCACGCGATAGTGGCGGTAGAGTTGCTTGAACAGAAAGTCCTTGAGCTCGCGATTGCGGCGCTGCATCTCTTCGCCGTGACCGACCAGGTTGTGCTTGAGCTTTTGAATATCCAGCGCCGATTTGACCTTGCTCTCTTTGAGCCGTTGGTCGGTGGTCTCGATGATATCGGTGACCAGCAGGCCCACCAATTGGCGGATCATGCGGTGGCGTTCCATGTCATCCAGTTGTGGGCCACGCCAGTTGTAGGTGTCGCGCAGGATCTCCCACAAGGCAATGCCTTCGAGCATGGCAGGGGTGATCATGCCGGAGCGCAAACCGTCATCGAGATCATGGGTGGTGTAGGCCAGTTCGTCGGCCACGTTGGCGATCTGGGTTTCGAGGTTGCCGCGCAGGTCGGGGTTGAAGTCGCGCGCATCTGAAAGGTCGTATTCTGATTCGTGCTTGACCATCCCTTCGCGCACTTCCCACGTGAGGTTCAGGCCGGGAAATTCAGGATAGCGCTGTTCGAGTTCGGTCACAATGCGGAAGGATTGGCGATTGTGGTCGAAGCCGCCATGGTCTTTCATCAGCCGCGCCAGCACCACTTCACCTGAATGGCCGAAGGGCGAGTGACCCAGGTCATGGGCGAGGCAGATGCTCTCTACCAGGTCCTCGTTGCCGCCGAGGGCGCGGGCCAGGGTCCGGCCGATTTGAGCCACCTCCAGCGTATGGGTGAGGCGGGTGCGGAAATAGTCGCCTTCGTAGTTGATGAAGACCTGCGTCTTGTATTCCAGCCGCCGGAAGGCTGTGGTATGGATGATACGATCGCGGTCGCGTTGAAAGGCGGTGCGGTATTCGGGTTCGTTGTCGAGGTAGGCGCGGCCTTTCGAGTCGCGGCTCCGCATGCCGTAGGGGGCCAGGCTGTGATCTTCGATCTCTTCGAGTTTTTGTCGGTTGAAGAACATGGCTCGCTCTCCAAAAGCGTACGTCATTGCCAGAAACCATGAGTCGCTCGCAATGACGTATAAGGAGTGGGGCGAGAGGGGGTCGAACCCTCACGGTGTCGCCACCGACAGATTTTAAGTC
>CAZJMZ010000228.1:0-1236 GCA_964547115.1 uncultured Anaerolinea sp.
CGCCGTGCGGTGGCCGACCCGTTTGCCTTTTACATCCGTCCGCGCATATTGAAATTTGCCCGCGAATGGCGGGCGGCATGACAACCCCATCCGTGCGAAAAACCGGTCAGTGAAAACTGACCGGTTTATGTTTCGTTACTAACTCTTCAGGGCTTCAACAGCCCATTGTTCAAAAAATAAAAATACGAAGAGAAACTTGTGACTGCCAGGCACAGGAACAACAGCAGCGGCGGCGCAAACGATAACCCCGAAAGGATCGCCGCCGCCCGGTTCCGCCTCCGCGCAAAAGCGATCCACGCCGCGATCACCAGCACGATCGGGATGATCGGGTAGCTCCATACAACGATCACGAAGGTCCACGCTTCTGCCGTCACGCCCGAGTCGAACGCCATCACTGAAAGCCCGGCGATCACCAGCCAGAACACCAACGAAAGCACCGTCAACACCTGCGAAACGATCATCCAGATCAACAGCCCCGTGCGTGGTTTTGGTGAAGTCTCTGTTTCCATCTCACCTTTCCTTCTGGATAATTTCAGCCCCTCGACCGCTCGCCCTCAAATGGAAGACCCTGGATTTCAGTCCCTCCGCCTCGAAGGCACGCTGCATCGCCTCCCCGAGGCCTGCTTCGGCTTTCGAAGAAAAAGCGATCAGGCTGGGACCGGCCCCTGAAAGTGCAACAGCCTCGGCTCCCGCCTGATGCGCTGCGTCCATGGCTGCCTCGGCCCCGGGGATCAACTTCAAGCGATACGGCTGGTGCAGCCGGTCGTTCATCACCTGCCCGAGCAGGGTCAGATCACCGGAGCGGAAGGCCTCCACCACCAAGGCCGCGCGGCTGATATTGTAGACCGCGTGTTTCAACGGGATGCGTTTGGGTAAAGCGGCCCGCGCCTGTTTGGTGGGGAGGTAGAAGTCAGGAAGCACGACCGTTACATGAAAATCGCTGCCGAGGGGAATCTGCCGCCCAACGACCTGGTGGTCTTCGATGATCGCCACGATCAAACCGCCCAGCATGGCCGGGGCCACATTATCCGGGTGGCCTTCCATCTCCGCCGCCAGATTCAGGATCTCAGCGCGGTTCAACGGACTGCCCAACAGCACATTCCCCGCCAGCAACCCCGTCAGGATCGCCGCTGAAGATGACCCCAACCCCGAAGACATGGGGATCGCGTTCACACACTCCGCCTGGAAGGGGGGCAGGGACTGGCCGAGGCGCTCCGCCAGTTTTTGGGCGGTGCG
>CAZJMZ010000228.1:1336-5050 GCA_964547115.1 uncultured Anaerolinea sp.
TCCAATGCCAGCCCAAAGGCATCGAACCCGGGGCCAAGGTTGGCAGAGGTGGCGGGGACTTTGATGAGGAATTTCATAATTGCTGTGTAGGGGCGGGGTCTCCCCGCCCATTTGTGGAATTTTCAATACGGGGCGAGATGACCTCGCCCCTACGACAATATCACTTCTTCCAGCGCATCCAAACGCGGCGGCACGACCTGTGGCTTCTGCATTTCTTTGGTGATGATATCTGGGTCTTTCATGCCGTGACCAGTGCAGATGGCGACAATACGTTTGCCGTTTGGATTCAACCGTCCGCTTTCGATCTCGAGCGCCAGCCCGGCCAGGCCTGCGGCTGAGGCAGGCTCCACCCAGATGCCTTCGAGTTTGGCCAGCAGTTTTTGCATGTGCAGGATCTGCTCATCCGTTGCGGCGATGATGCGCCCCTGCGATTCTTCCGCAGCTTGCAGGGCTTGTTCTCCGCGGGCGGGCTTGCCAATGCGAATGGCCGTGGCCACGGTTTCAGGGTTTTCAACGGGATGTCCCAGCACCAACGGCGCTGCCCCGGCGGCCTGCACACCCAGCACCTGCGGCAGGCCCGTGGATTTCACTGCATTGTATTGTTTGAACCCGGCCCAATACGAGGTGATATTACCCGCATTGCCCACCGGTAAACACAACCAATCGGGTGCCGAGCCCAGCACATCGACGATCTCGAAGGCGGCGGTCTTTTGACCCTCAATGCGATACGGGTTGATCGAGTTGACGAGGCAGATGGGATGCTTGTTCGTGATGTTCACCACCATGGTCAACGCATCATCGAACGAACCATCGATCTGAATGACCTGTGCCCCGTAGGCAATGGCACCCGCCAATTTCCCGGCCGCCACCTTGCCTTGCGGGATCAGCACAATGGATTTCATCCCGGCGCGCGCGGCGTAAGCAGCGGCCGAGGCTGCGGTGTTGCCGGTGGATGCACAGATGACGGTGGTGGCCTGGCGCCCGGCGGCTTCGCTCACTGCAGCGGTCATGCCGCGGTCCTTGAAGGAACCGGTGGGGTTGAGGCCTTCGTATTTAATGAACAGCTCAAAGCGCTGTCCTGACTGCCCGATAGGGCGTGTCGAAGGGCCGCCGCCCAGTTGGCGGGCCACATTGTCCGCTTTGATCAAAGGCGTATTGCCCTCGAGCAGACTGATGATTTGTGTGTGAGGCGGGAGGTCGAGCAGAGTTTGGTATTTGTGAATGAGTCCCTGGTATGTCATAGTGCGCAAGTTTAACACAACTTGCAGGCACGGTTATACTTTGGCGTTATGAAAAAAGGCTTTCAACTCGGGCTTTGTTTTTTATTGGTGGCTTGTAGCGGAACGGCTAGCCCGTCCGTTCCTGTGCGCGAGATCGCAACGGCATCTGCGGTTCCGTCCGTGCCCTCCCTTGAACCTGCGACCAGGGTTGTTTTGGTCACACCGGCTGTTGTTACGCCTGAAATTGCAACACAGCCTGTCAGTGTTACCCCGTTGCCGACCGTCGTCGAAACCGTGACCGAGTCCGTGTACGACCCGGCCGCCTGGAAACAATGGCCCATCGTCCCGGTCGTGGACCCCAGTGTGCGGGCCATCTATGAATATGGTCAGACGCTGGGCAATGACCCGCAGGCTGTTTCGATCTTTGGCGATTGCCAGAGTCGCCCGGCTGAGTTTCTGGGTGTGTTGGATACCGACCCCGCCTCGCTGGCTGCCCTGCCGCCTGAATTGAACGAGGCCTTTGAATACTTCCGCGCCTCGTTCAGCCGGGAAAGCCCCACGGCACAAGACGGCACCACCCCCGGTGCCTTGTTGTGGACGCAATGGCATCAGGGCAACTTCACCTGCACATTTCAAGAGACCCCTGTCCAGTGCGAATTGCGCATCCATCGCCCGTCGTTCGTCATCATTCAGGTGGGCACGCATTTTGAATCGCGCAACACGGAATATTTGCGCAAGATCATTCTGCAATTGATGGACGAAGGGGTGGTGCCGATCCTGGCCACCAAAGCGGATAACCGCGAAAAGGACGAGCGCATCAACCAGGATATGGCTATGCTTGCATCCGAGTATGATTTGCCCCTCTGGAACTTTTGGGCGGCCGTTTCAGCCCTGCCCAACCGCGGACTCTACACCCGCGATGACCGCCCTCTGCAAGGTGATATTTACCTCACCGCCGAAGCCCTGCGCATCCATCGCGTCACCGCTCTCGCCGCCCTGGATGCCGTGTGGCGGGCTGTGATTGATAAATGACCCCGCCTCAAGGGCCGTTGCTTAAATCAAAAGACTCCCAACCGGGAGTCTTTTGATTTTGACAGCTTATACCGTGGCCAGAGCATTCCGTCTGTTTGAGAACACCCCCACCATAAACAAGGTCAGCATATAGCCGATCGCTACGAACCACAACAGGTCAGAGGTCGAGCTGAGTGTGGTGGAGCGGTGGAATTGGCCCTCCGGTGAAACGACCCACCCGGCGGTGGTTGAGAGGGTCCCCAGTGTGGTCGCGATCGGTTCGGTATAGCGCAGGACGGTATTCAAATACAGCTGGTCAAACGCCGCCACCAGAAGTGGGAGCACGGCCGCAACGGCCAGCCACAGCAACGGTCGTAGCGTTGCGGTCTGTTTCAGCGCACTGCCAAAACGCAGGCTGCCGTAGCCCAGCGCCACTGCCAGCAGAAGATACGATGCCCAGAGATACAACCCGGTCGCAAACAACACCTGCCGGGTCATCAGGCTGACAGTGACGAGCATGAGCAGCCCCAACCAGGCGGGATGTTTCCGTAAATAAGCTTCCAACTCTTCGAACGAAATGTGAATGGTCATGGCAACCTCTTTGTGGATCAGAGAAAACGTGTTTCTCCAGGAATTTGCCGCTCGAGTTCGAGCAGGCTGGTTGCCATTATCAACATTTGCTCCTGACAATTCAACTGTGGATTCCACCAGATTGCCAGATTTGGCACCTGTGGCTTGTCCCAGTTTGAGGATCAACTCCACGCGTGAGGCCACCTGCAGTTTGCCATACACCTTGTTCAAATGAAATTCAACCGTGCGTTCAGAGACCCCCAACGCCAACGCGATCTGCTTGTTGCTTTTGCCCTGCAATAAGTGAGCCACCACGTCTCTTTCGCGGCGGCTCAACATCGGAACAAATTCATCCTTCATCATTCCGCCTTCATCCTTTTAAAGGCGGCGCATCTTTGTCGTATACGAACACCTGAATATCCAACCCGTCGCTGTTCAACAGGTCGATCGCGGGTTTGAAGGTGGCGTCCTTGATCTTCTGCATATCACCCGCAGGCGCATACACTGAAAGCCGGGCCTCCTCATCAGACATCTTCACAGCCTTGATCTCCGCGCTCGCGCAAGCGCCTTTGATCGTATCGGTCATGAGTTTAATGGCATCATCAATCGACATACACAACTCCCTGGTTGGGTTGACCGCATTATAGCAGCGCGCCCACCGCCCCTGTCAATGGGACTATCTTGCCATCTTGGCCACGGTCACGCCGGCGCCGCCTTCGTTCTCCTTCGGCTCTTCGAACGAGGCCACATACGAACTTTCCTTCAACGCCTTGCGGACGGCATCCCGCATGCGCCCCGTCCCCTTGCCATGCACAATGCGCACGAACAGCAGGCCCGAAGCATACGCGCGTTCGAGATAGCGCTCCAACTCATCCAGCCCCTCATCCACCAGTTTGCCGCGCAGGTTCAACTC
>CAZJMZ010000229.1:0-5032 GCA_964547115.1 uncultured Anaerolinea sp.
GTGTCAGTCTGGCGCGGGCGTTCGTGCTGGAACCGGAACTGCTCCTGCTCGATGAGCCGTTTGCCGCGCTTGACCCGCCCACCCATGCCAAACTGCTCGATGATCTATCCATGATCCTGCGAGAGAATCAACGGACTGCGGTCTTTGTCACGCACAATTTGAAAGAGGCGGCCACTTTGAGCCATCGCCTGGCGGTGATCGTGGGCGGGCGGTTGCGACAGGCTGGCCTGGTGGGGGAGATCAAAGCCAACCCTGCAGATGAAACGGTGCAGGCATTTTTGCACGACCTGCCGCAATGATATAATCCTGCAAAATTCGCATTAGAATGCCTGCCCCAGAGGAGCGGTTATGTTGAAAATCGAGATCGTTTATTGCGCGGTCTGACACTACACCGGTCGGGCCGTGAGCCTGGCAGATGAATTGCTGAAGCACTACGAGCATGTGATCGAAGAACTCAGGCTGGTGCCCTCGGAGGGCGGCCGGTTCGAAGTGACGGTGAACGGGCAACTGTTGTTTTCGAAACTGGAGACGCATCGCCACGCTGCACCGGGTGAAGTTCTGGGGCTGGTGAAGAATTTGGTTGGAGAATAATTCGTTGGTCGAGTAGTCCCGCATGTTCTTTGCGGGACGTATCGAGACCAATGGTGAAGAGTTGTTTTTATTCTGAATCTAACAGGTGGTTTCGATACGCCGCTTTGCGGCTACTCAACCACCGAAACATCGAGGTTATGAATGCCTAAAAAAGGACGAGTATTTTCGGGGGCGCGGCCGACCGGCCGCCAGCATTTGGGGAATTATCTGGGCGCGATCCAGAACTATGTTGCGCTGCAGGATGACTACGATTGTGTGTATTGCATCGTGGATGTGCATGCCTTGACGACCGTCGAAACGACCCAGGACCTGAAGCAGAACACCTTCGAAATGGCCGTGGATTGGCTCGCGGCGGGCATCCGCCCGGAGGACACCATCCTGTTCGTGCAATCGCATGTGCCCGAAGTGATGGAACTGCATACCTATCTTTCGATGGTCACAGCGCTCGGTAAACTGACCGACCTGCCGACCTTCAAGGAGAAGGTGGCGCAACAACCTGAGAACGTCAACTATGGTCTGCTGGGCTACCCGGTGCTGATGACAGCAGATATCGTGCTTTACAAGTCGGATGTGGTTCCGGTGGGCATTGACCAGGCCCCGCATCTGGAATTTGCACGTGAGATCGTGCGCTCGTTCAACTTCCGCTATAACACCAAATGCTTGATCGAGCCGCAGGTCAAACACACCGAGGTCAAGAAGGTGTTGGGCATCGATGGCAAGGCCAAGATGGGCAAGAGCCTGAACAACCACATCGAGCTGGCCTCCACGCCTGAAGAGACCGCGGCCCGCGTCAAGGACATGGTCACCGACCCGGCCCGGATGAAGCGCACCGATCCTGGCAACCCGGATGTGTGCAATGTGTTCTCGATGCACAAGATCTTCTCCTCTGCGGAAGAAGTGGAAATGATCAACCGCGAGTGCCGCGTGGCCGGCATCGGTTGTGTGGATTGCAAGAAGCGTTTTGCCGCGAACCTGAATCGCGACCTTGAGCCCTTCCGCGCCAAACGCGCCGAGTTGACTGCCAAGCCCGAATACGTCTGGGATGTGTTGCAGGATGGCGCCCGGCGCGCCCGTGTCATTGCGCAGGAGACTATGCGCGAAGTGCGGGCGGCAATGGATCTGCCGTAACCTGTGCAGGGGCGGGGTCTCCCCGCCCTGTTCTTGAATGTGAAACCCGGGCGGGAGAACCCCGCCCCTACGAAAAATGCGCGTATTAATTCAGCGAGTTTCCAAAGCCAGCGTAACCGTCAACGAACAGACCATTTCCAGCATCGGAAAAGGTCTGTTGATTTTATTGGGTATCGGTCACGGGGATGGGGAGGAGCAGGTGGCCTTTCTTGCCGAAAAGACCGCCAACCTGCGTATCTTTGAAGATGAGCAAGGCAAGACGAATCTGTCGATCCTGGATGTGAAGGGCGAAGCCATCGTCGTTTCGCAGTTCACGTTGTACGCCAACACCCAAAAGGGACGTCGCCCTTCGTTCATTGAAGCCGCCCTGCCGGAGGTGGCTGAGCCACTGGTGAACCGCTTTGTGGAACTGTTACGCGGGCATGGCGTCCCGACCCAGACGGGGAAATTTGGCAACCACATGGCGGTGGAGATCCATAACGATGGGCCGGTGACGATATGGCTGGAAAAATAACCCGCCCCAACCGGTTGCAAAAACTGTTGCATGCTGTTTTCATGCAGCGCCCGGTGACCAAATTCTTCTCCACGCGTGCCAATGCCATCGATGGCTTTATCTACAAGGTGACGCGCGGCCGGCACACCCTCACTGAACTGCTGGGTTGGTATATCGTGCATCTCACCACGGTCGGCGCAAAAAGCGGACGGGTGTCAACCATTCCGCTGGTGGCATTACCGGATGGAGAGCGTATTGGGCTGATCGCTTCGAACTTTGGCGGGGAGCATCATCCGGCCTGGTATTACAACTTGAAGAAGCACCCGGAGTGTGAAGCCCGTCTGGGAGAACGGACCGGGGTCTATCTTGCGCGTGAGACCGATGGGGAAGAGCGTGAACGCCTGTGGCAGATGGCGGTGGCGTATTATGCCGGATATGAGAAGTACAAACAGCGCGCCGCCCCGCGCCGCATCCCGGTCATTGTGTTGGAGCCGAAAAAGTAACTGCCGGGTTCCATAAGGCAGCATCCACCTGCACAGCCAGTGCGCCGACCGATAGCATCGCGTCGGCGTTTTGTTTGGAGTAGATGCCCCCATTGCCGATGATCGGGAGGCCGATCTGGGCGGCGCTGTAAACGGTCTCCAGGGTCTGTGGGAAGAGCGCAGGACCGAAAAGCCTGCCTGTGACCAGGTGATCGGTGAACAGCGCACCGCGCGGCGTGGCGATGCTGATGGCTTGCGCACCGCCCTGCATCAGGCGCGGACCAAGACCCAGCACCTGTTCGGTGGGGAGCGAAAAGATCAAGGGTAATTCGCCAAGACACATTTCAAGCGTCAACAGAATGATGTCGTTGGAGAGCAGGGGCGCGAAACCAAGTTCCACGGCCATGACGTTCTCCTGTGACTCCAACATTCGCACCATTTGCTGGGTCTCTTCGGGGCGGTCAGCCATGAGGTGGACAATGATGGGCAGGTTGGAACGTTCCCATTTGGCGGCGTAGCGTTTGAGCGCCTCACGGATGCCCGGATTCGGCAAACCCGTGTGGAGCAGGAATCCGCCGGGGTGGGGGATCAAGGCTGGTTGGGCCGTGGGCAGGCGCGGACGAAGTGAGAGCGGGTTCGTCACAAAGGCGCCGAAGGAATCCAACGAGATCCCAGTGCGGGTGTCGGGCGCGAATCCCAATGATCCCGCCGCGTTCATAAGCGATTTGCTGAAGTAAAGATCGCGTTTCATGTGTGGCAGTGGTACATGGTCAATAGCGGCGTCCACTGTTTCCGATACTGGAAGCCAAGGTGGCGGAGGTGTTCTTCCATAGCATTCAAACCGAAATCGGTGTTCGGGTGGCCCCACTTGAAAAAGAGATCGAAGAATTTGATATCGAGTCCGCGCGGTTCTTCGAGAAAGAGTTGGCCATTGGGCTTGAGCACGCGGCGAATTTCATCGAGCGCGCTGCGCCAGTTTGGGATGTGATGCAACACGCCGAAGATGATGACCACATCCTTGCTGGCGGTGGGGAACTGGCTGAGGTCGGCGGCGTCCTGCACCATGAATTGATATTGAGGGTAGGTGCGGCGGGCAAGTGCGATCTGCTCTTCCATCACATCGAGGCCAATATAACTTTTGGGGGCCAGTTGATTCAGCAAGTGTGCGCCCAGGCCGCTGCCGCAGCCGATCTCGAGTACATCCCTGCCGCGCACATCGAGACCGAGTCGTTGAAAGAGCGGCAGTTCAAAATAGCGCTGGCCCCACTTGCGATACCAGGTTTGCATCGCGCGAAATTCAACATCGGAAAGTTTCATCCCAAAATTGTACCCCCGTTTGAAAACCGTCCCGCAGGGCAAAACCTGCGGGACGGTTCTTTGTTTTATGCCAGGCCCATGACCTTTAGCATGTCGTCGTTGTTATCGAACTTGAAGGCTTCCAGCCCCTGTTGCTTGGCTTGGGCCAGTTCGGCCTCATCCAGTTTTTTGATGTGTTCCTTCAACACCAAGGGTTTGTTCAGCCCGTTGAGTTTTGCGGTGAGGGCTTCGAGATTCGGCTCAATGGGTTGTTTGGTTTGCAGGTATTGCCAGAGCGCTTTCGCAGCGTTGGTGCCGTCCTTGCGGGCGTAGCCCACCAGGCCCGAACTGGCCTTGCGCGACCAGCCGCCGACAAAAATATCTTCAATGGTGGATTCGTAGGAGGTCTCATCGATGGGGAAGCGCGGCGTTTCGGATTTGACGAACTCGTTCCACTGCGTGGGCAGACCGAAGGACTCATCGACCTTGTCGCCGATGGCGAAGACCACCGTCTCCACCTCCAGCCGACGCTTGTTCCCGGTGCCCTTAGCCTTGGTCTCGCCTTTGCCTTCCACCAGAATATTGTCCTCCAGTTCCACCTGGGTCAGGTTGCCGTCGGCATCGCCCAGCATTTGAACCGGGGAAGCCAGAAACTCAAAACGGAACCTGGTATTGGAAACCTTGGGCAAGGCTTTCGGGAGGGCTTCAAGAATCGCGGCCCGGGCGGCTGCCGGGTCCTGATTGACCGCCTGCATGATGGGAGTGACGCGCGCGATCTCGGCGTCCAGTGCGGCCTGGTCGAGGTTGTCGATTACGTATTCCATTTCCTTTTTATCGAACTTGACCTCGGCCGGTCCGCGACGCACGATGGCGATGACCTCGTCGACTTTTTCTTCGCGGGCGAGGTAGTGGGTGATATCGAGCATCACGTTACCCGCGCCGATCACCGCACAGCGTTTGCCAAAGCGGAACTTCTGCTGGCTGTAAGGCGGAAGTTTGTTGTAGAAGTACACCACATCCTTGGCGTGATACACGCCGGTGA
>CAZJMZ010000230.1:0-2865 GCA_964547115.1 uncultured Anaerolinea sp.
CGCGCCTTTGTGGGTGTGTTTCTCATGCCCACGCTCCTGCTGGCCACAGATAGCGCCTTTGGGATTGTGCAGCACCGGCCTGATTATGTGTTGAACATCGGCTTGCTGCTCATCTTTTTCTTCTTCGTGATGACCTATCTCAACTATGCGCCGGAAACATCCACCTTCATGAACAAGCTGTTGCTCAGCACCCTGGTGGTGGTGCTCGGTGTGATGAGTGCGGTCAGCAATATCATTCTGCCGTTCTATGGCCGGACGTTCGACAATGACCGGCTTCTGGATGTGGAACATGTGGCCGAAGCCGAACTGGTGGATGGACAACTCGCCGCCGCCGACCTGCCACCGGACCTGGTCTTCGCCTCGATCTACCAGCCGACAGTGGGTTCAATTGGCAAAATGCTTTATACCTCCCCGGAAGCGGACCGGAACGTCATTTGGGAAAAGTTGATCGCTGAAGAGTTGGTGGAGGCCGATAGCACCGGCGCCCGTGTGCGTATGGGATTGCAGAGCTCAGATGTGCTCAATATCTACTCGCGCGAGTTCAACGGCGTGCGTTACATCCTCGGTTGGCAGGCGGCCGAACGGCTGCGCTTTATTCATCAGGAGGGCGGGGCTGCGTTGGCGGGGCTGATGATCGTGGCCACCCTGATCATCCTCACCTTGTTCCCTTTGTTCTTCACGAACAGTTTGGTGCGGCCGCTGGAGAGTTTGTTGGGCGGGATGAGTCATGTGAATCAGGGGCGGCGCAATGTGAATTTGCCGGTGGAGAATGCCGATGAGATCGGCTTCCTCACTGAGTCGTTTAACCGCATGGTCGAATCGTTGCGCGAGACCGACCGCCTCAAAGATGAGTTTCTCGCGAACACATCGCATGAACTGCGTACGCCGCTTAACGGCATCATCGGCCTGGCCGACTCCATGCTGGATGGCGCGACGGGGTCTTTGACCGACTCGCAGCGCAAGAACCTTGACCTCATCGTCAGCAGCGGGCGACGCCTGACCAGTCTGGTTAACGACATCCTCGATTTTTCGCGCCTGCGTCACAAGGACCTGCAATTGCAATTGGGCCCGGTGGATGTGTATTCCGTGGCGAACGTAGTGTTGAATCTCTCGGCGCCATTGGTAGCGGGCAAGCCCGTGGAACTGGTGAATCGCATTTCCAGTGACAGCCCGCTGGCGCTGGCGGATGAGAACCGCTTGCAGCAGATCCTGTATAACCTGGTGGGGAATGCCGTCAAGTTCACCCAGGCTGGTACGGTCACGGTACAGGCCAAACAGGAGGGGACGCTGCTATCGGTCTCCGTGACCGATACAGGCATCGGTATCGCGAAGGAAAAGCAGGCGCGCATCTTCGAAGCCTTTGAACAGGCCGATGGTTCAGTGGCGAGGCTATTTGGCGGCACGGGGCTGGGCCTTTCGGTGACGCGGCGCCTGGTGGAGTTGCACGGCGGTGCGATCACGGTCGAGTCGGAGGAGGGGAAAGGCTCAACATTCACGTTCACGCTGCCGATCGCGCGCGACCAGAGCCGTACGCCGGTGGTGCCTTCGATCGGGAGTCGTCAGCAATTGGCTGCGGTGGTGGATGTTCCGGCGGAGGAAAAGGCGGCGGTTGTTGAGCCAGCCTCCGGCTTGGAGGGAGGCGAACGGTTCGACATCCTGATCGTAGATGATGAGGCGGTCAACCTGCAGGTGCTGCAGAACCATTTGTCCATGTCTAATTACCGGGTGACACAGGCCAGCAGCGGCCCGGAGGCGTTGCAGTTGATCGATAATGGCTACCGCCCGGACCTGATCGTGCTGGATGTGATGATGCCGCGTATGAGCGGCTATGAGTTCTGTGAAACGGTGCGCGTGAAGATGGCTCCCACTGAAGTGCCGATCATCATGTTGACGGCGCGCAATCAGGTGAATGACCTGGTGGAGGGGTTGAATGCCGGGGCGAACGATTACATGATCAAGCCGTTCTCGAAGCAGGAATTGCTGGCGCGTATTCGCACGCATCTGACGCTTTCGCAAATGAACAATGCGTATGCGCGCTTTGTGCCGCGCGCGTTCCTGGACCAACTGGGCCAGGAAAGTATTCTGGATGTGCGGCTGGGTGACCAGATCCAAAAAGAGATGACGGTCATGTTCTCGGATGTGCGCTCGTTCACCACGCTCTCTGAAAACATGACGCCGGAGGAGAACTTCCGCTTTGTTAACCGGTTGTTGAGCGGGCTGGGCCCGATCATTCGCAAGCATAACGGCTTCATCGACAAGTTCCTGGGCGATGGGGTGATGGCCTTGTTCCCCGACTCGCCGGATGATGCTGTGAAGGCTGCGATCGAGATGCAGAAAACGCTTGTAGAGTTTAATCAGGATCGCCCGAAGAACGCCAAGGTGCGGATTGGGATCGGCCTGCACACCGGTAATTTGATGTTGGGCACGGTGGGGGAGGAATTGCGCATGGAAGGTACCGTGATCTCGGACGTGGTCAACGCCGCGGCGCGGCTCGAAAGCCTGACCAAGGTGTTTGGCAGCGGCATTATCGTCAGTGAAGAGACACTGAAGAAGATGACCGCTTCGTATCCGCATCGTTCTTTGGGCATCGTGCGCGTGAAAGGCAAGCGGGCTGCCGTGTCCATTTATGAGATCTTAAGTGGCATGGACTCGCTCGATGAGTTGAAATTGCAAACCCGTGACCTCATGGAAGAAGCCCTGCGCCAGTACCAGCGCAGTGTGCTGCCGCTGGCATTGGATGGCTTTGGAAAGGTGTTGACGGTCAACCCCGATGACCAGGCCGCCAAGGCTTACGCCGAACGCACGGCGCAATTACAGCGCCATGGCACGTCCACCAGTTGGGAAGAGGATGTGGTGCAGTTATAA
>CAZJMZ010000230.1:2965-5013 GCA_964547115.1 uncultured Anaerolinea sp.
ATCCCAACGGCAGAACAGAATGTTCCCTGACCAGGAGGGGCAGACTCAAATACCCATGCGTTTCCCGCCTCCACCCCGGACCTTCAACCTGCCTCCCGTCAATCAAGTTGATCCAGCGCCCGGCCGGCACGTAATACTCCACCGACCCATCCTCTGAAAAGACCGGCGCCACCAACAAGGACGGCCCAAGCATATATTGCCGGTCTAATGGGATGCAAGCCGGGTCGTGAGGAAATTCCATGACCATGGCGCGCAACATGGGAATGCCGGTTTCATGCGCCTCCCGGGCGGCTGCATACAGATAGGGCATCAGGCGGGCCTTGAGCTGGGTGAAGTATCGGAGCACGTCCACGGCTTCCTCATCGAACAGCCATGGCACCCGATAGGATGAACTGCCATGCAGGCGGCTGTGGGATGAGAGCAAGCCGAAAGCACACCAGCGTTTATAGACCGAAGCCGGGGCAGTTTGCTCGAAACCGCCGATATCATGACTCCAGAACCCAAACCCTGAAAGGTTCAGCGACAACCCTCCGCGCAGGCTTTCTGCCATGGATTCAAAGGTGGCTGTACAGTCGCCGCCCCAATGTACGGGGAATTGTTGCCCACCTACCGTGGCCGAACGCGCAAAGACCATGGCATCGCCTGCACCCCGCCTGGCTTTGAGTGCCTTGAATACTGCCTGGTTATATAGATAGGGATAATAATTGTGCATCTTGAAAGGGTCTGAACCATCATGGTAGCTCACATCGGTGGGGATGCGCTCGCCAAAATCGGTTTTGAAGGTGTCCACGCCCATCTCCATGAGGGTCTGCAATTTTGCCACGAACCACTCTGTGGCAGCCGGGTTGGTAAAGTCCACGATGCCCATGCCAGCCTGCCACAGATCAGTTTGCCAGATATCTCCGTTTGGCCGGTGCAGCAGATATCCGTTATGAGCAGCCTCCTCAAAAAGTGGTGAGGCTTGTGCAATATAGGGGTTGATCCAGACACAGATATTCAAGCCCCGTGCTTTCAGGCGCTCAAGCATCGCGGGTGGGTCTGGAAACGTCCGGTCATCCCATTGAAAGTCACACCAATTAAATTCCCGCATCCAGAAACAGTCGAAATGAAAAACGCGCAGAGGGATGGCGTGTGCCTGCATGCCATCGAGCAGTTGCATGACGGTGGCCTCGTCGTATGCGGTGGTGAAGGACGTGGACAGCCATAAACCAAATGACCAGGCAGGCGGCAAGGCTGGTCGGCCTGTGAGGGCGGTGTAGCGTGACAGGATCTCTTTGGGAGTTGGCCCATAGATCAGGTAATACTCGAGTGTTTCACCCGGCACGCTGAATTGGACCCGCGAAACTTTTTCTGAGGCTACTTCGAACGAGACCTGTTCAGGGTGATTGACCAGCACTCCATAACCATGATTGGTCAGGTAGAACGGGATGTTCTTGTATGCCTGCTCGCTGCTGGTGCCGCCGTCCTCGTTCCAGATATCGACCGCTTGACCATTTTTGATGAAGGCTGTGAAACGTTCCCCAAGGCCATAGACAACTTCACCCACACCCAGCGATAGTTGCTCGACCATAAAGGCTCCGGTCGGGGTTTCCATGTATCCCAGGCCGTGCCAGCCACTGCTGGTGATGACCTGCCCGGCGGCCTTGAATTGCACCAGCCATTCTCCCTGCTTGGCAATGTGTACGCCCAGCGGTCCGCTGGTCAGGGTGGCGATAGTTTCATCGTCCGTGATGACAGGCTGGGGGGCGTGCGAGGCGTCGATCTGAAATTGCGGGCCGTACTTTCGTCCGCCCTTGTGATGGGTCACCTGTACGCGGATCACACCTTCCAACGGAGTTGAATAGTGCAAAGTGAGCGTGGGGAGGTTCAGGGTCATCCCGCGATTTTGAATTTTTCGCGTGGGTGCCAGGATGGTGAGCGTGCCGTTGTCCGTGGCGGTTCGATTCACTTCTGCAGGGAAATGTGGTGTGATACCCGGGCGCATCTGCCAATAACCGTTGGTGAATTTCATATGACCTGCCTGTTGATTTGTTGCGGAGTATGAGGGT
>CAZJMZ010000231.1:0-4964 GCA_964547115.1 uncultured Anaerolinea sp.
TCCATGCCCTACAACCGCACCGGCAACAGCGGGCTCAAACTCCCGGCCATTTCGCTCGGCTGGTGGTACAACTTCGGCGGGCGCGATACGCTCGAGAACGGTCGCGCCATCGCCCGCCGCGCGTTCGACCTCGGCGTCACGCACTTTGATCTCGCCAACAACTACGGTCCGCCGCCCGGCTCCGCCGAGGAAACCTTTGGCACCCTCTACCAGCAGGACTTCCACCCCTATCGCGACGAACTCATCATCTCCACCAAGGCCGGGTACGATATGTGGCCCGGTCCGTATGGCGAATGGGGCTCACGCAAATACCTGCTCGCCAGCCTCGACCAATCCCTCAAACGCATGAAGCTCGACTACGTCGATATCTTCTACAGTCACCGCTTCGACCCCGAGACGCCGCTCGAAGAGACCATGGGCGCGCTCGACTCCGCCGTCAGACAGGGCAAAGCTTTATATGTCGGCATCTCCAGCTACAATTCAGAGATGACGCGGCGCGCAGCGCACATCCTGAAACAAATGGGCACACCCTGCCTCATCCACCAGCCGTCATACAACATGTTCGATCGCTGGATCGAGGACGATCGTTTGCTGGATGTTTTATCCGACGAGGGCATGGGCTGCATCGTCTTTTCGCCTCTCGCTCAGGGACAGCTGACCGACCGCTACCTGACCGGGATCCCCGCTGGGGCACGCGCCTCCAAAACCGAGCGCGTCTGGCTCACGCCCGATGACGTGAAAGCCAACCTGCCCAAAGTGGAAAAACTCAACGCGCTCGCACAGCAACGCGGACAATCGCTCGCACAAATGGCCATCGCCTGGGTGCTGCGTAAACCGGCAGTCACCTCCGCCTTGATCGGCGCCAGCAGCGTGACCCAACTCGAGAACAGTCTCGCCGCGCTGAACAATCTGAAGTTTAGTGATGATGAGTTGAACCAGATCGAAGCGATCCTCCATTCATAATTCATCCTTCAACATTCACCATTTAAAAACCATGTCCTTCCTCAAAAACCTCTTCTCCCCGTCCAAGCCCCAAAAGGAATACTTTACCTTCCTCGTCAAATGCCGCCGCTGCGGCGAGACCATCGAAGGCCGCATCGACCTCGATAACGACCTCAGCCTCAACGACGAAGGCAACGGCTACCTCGTTCGCAAGGGTCTCATTGGCGCCAACCGCTGCTTCCAACAGATCGAAGTGGAATTCACCTTCGACACGAATCGCCAGGTGCAGGAGAAATCCATCACCGGCGGAACGTTCGTGGAATAATAAGGAGCGAGGCTGCGAAGCGTCTCGCCCATTTTGGAATGCTTACAGGGCGGGGAGACTCCGCCCCTACCATAGGTAATTTTATGCAATTCTCAAGTCCTCCCAACCAGCAAGCCTACTACGAACAAGTCTGGGCGTTGGTGCGCCAAATTCCCGTGGGCAAAGTCGCCGCCTACGGGCAGATCGCCCTTATGCTGCCGCCACCGAACGGGGTCGAGTTCGAAGCCTACAAAGCCTTCGGTCCGCGTTGGGTGGGCGGCGCGATGGCCAACTGTCCCGACGATGTGCCCTGGCAGCGCGTCATCAACTCGCAGGGCAAGATCAGCGAACGTCCCGGCGCCGAGAGACAACGTCAATTGCTGGAAGCAGAAGGTATCATCTTCGTCAAGGACAAAGTGGATATGAAGAAATATGGCTGGCACG
Source organism: uncultured Anaerolinea sp. (assembly GCA_964547115.1). Lineage (GTDB taxonomy): Bacteria > Chloroflexota > Anaerolineae > Anaerolineales > Villigracilaceae > Defluviilinea. The sequence goes on from CAZJMZ010000231.1 coordinate 1,691, forward strand.
GCTTGGATGAAGCAGACGAGCCGAAGCAGGCAAGTTTGTTCTAACGAGACCCTAAAGGTCTTTTAGACCTTTAGGGTCTAACTCAAAATTAGAGGTACCCCATGACCGACTCCCCCCAGGAATTCTACAGTCTCAACAACACCGATGCCCAAGTGACCTACATCAGCACCCGCCGTGCCAAAGACTGGGTGCCCTTCCTGCTCCCCCACCTCCAACCGGGCATGAACCTGCTCGATTGCGGCTGCGGCATCGGCACCATCACCCTCGACCTGGCCGAGCTCGTGGCACCCGGCCACGTCATCGGCGTGGATATGGACAACGCCCAACTCGAGATCGCCCGCGCCAGCGCGCAAAAACGCGGCCTCACCAACGTCACCTTCGAGCAGGGCAACGTCTACGAACTGCGCTTCCCCGCCGCCAGCTTCGATGTCGTCAACGCGCACACCCTGCTCTACCACCTCAGCGACCAACTGCGCGCCATCCGCGAAATGCGGCGCGTGCTCAAACCGGCAGGCCTCATCGCCATCACCGACGACGACTTCGATACCGTCACCCTTGCCCCGGCGCATCCGCTCAACGGCCGCATCCTTGAGATCTGGAAGAACGCCGTGCTCTTCAACGGCGGCAACCCGTTCTACTCGCGCAACCTGCGCGCCCTGCTGCGCGAAGCGGGCTTTACGCGCACCGAAGGCTTCGCCACCGCCGCCGAACACTACGGCCGCCTCGCAGAGACCCGCCGCATGGCAGGCGTGATGCGCGGCCAATTCAGCGACCCCGCCTTCGCCGGTCTCGCCACCAGCCAGGGCTGGACAACCCCAGAAGAACTCGCCGCCATCTCCGCCTGGCTCAACGAATGGGGCAGCCATCCCGATGCCTTCATGGCCATCATGTATTGCGCCGCCCTCGGCTGGAACGAACAAGCCGGTTAAAAACATTGGATGGTTCCAACACTCAAGCCGGGTCCAGTTATGACCCGGCTTTTTCCTTCCCTCTCGCTTCCCCCCACCCGTAACCTGCCAGCACCACCCCTGCCGCCAGCCGCGCTGACAATTTGATTTAACGCGCCGCCGCAACCAGATCCAGAATCGCCTTCACCACCACGGCAGGCTGGTCCAGGTTGATCGCATGTGTGCTGTCCTTGACGATGAGGTGCGTGCTGTTCGTTGATAAAGCTTCGAACTCGTTTTGCAGTTCATTAAACGTCCGCTGAAGTTCAGCCGCAGGGAAGCCGTCACCCAGCCCAATGGATTTTAGCGCCGCTTCGTCAGGCGTATCAGCGCTAAGAATAACCAAAGGCGTATCTCCAAGTTTGCCTGTCGCGCGAACCTCCGTAGAAATTTCGGGCAGAGCGCGCAGTTCTGCCAGCATCGTATCGAAAAACGAAGGATGGGAGATCATCATCAAATAAACTGATTGAACATCCTTTGGCATTTTTGCCACTTGAGGCGGGGCAAAATCCCTGCCTTTGGAAAAACTACCGATCATGCGCAAGATCCCAAACCGCGACATGAATCCCATCACACTGAAATACGATTGTTGCTGTTGATAGAGCTTGAGATATTCCCGAGGCAGGCGTTCGAGCTGATCTTCATGACCGGCATCCACCAGAACCATGCCCGCTACTTCATCGGGATACAGATCAGCGAACACGCGCACCGTCATCCCACCCAATGAATGCCCCACCAGAATATACGGTGGCTCAACCTTTGCATTGACGAGCAGTTGATGCAATTCCTTTGACATCTGCGTCGCGGTACGCGGCTGCGGCGAAACATCGCTCCAACCATACCCGGCGCGGTCATAGGTGCAGATACGCGCAGATTTTTCCACTTCACGCTGAATGCCTGTCCAACTGGTGGAGAAATCACCCGCGCCCGCATCGACTACAACCGTGGGGCCGCTCCCCTCGCCAGTGCAATTGATGTGAAGGCTGTACCCGCCCACATCCACCCGCTCACCGGGAGGCGGAACCCGCTCAAAATCTGCGGCAGTGGTCCGGCGCTGATAGCTGTATCCAACCATGAGCAACAACCCAACAACAAATACAAGCCCAACAATAAACCGAACGATGGTAAGCATATTGTCTCCTTATTTATTTTTCGAGCAACGCAAACACTCGCACCAGAAAGAACGCCAACACCGCGCCAAACATTGCCGCCCCAACAGCGATCAATACATTCTGGTCGAATGGGTTCACAAGATTTCTCGCACCCACCGCCATGCCAATGCCAGCCATAGCCAGCGCGGCAAAGGTGACAATCGTTCGAGTGAGTAAAGTTTTTGTGTTCATGGTTTTCTCCTTTTTGATATTTACATACTATAATGTATGTAAATTGATTAAAAAAATTTTGTTACTCCATAGGGCGACCCACCTGGAGGGAGTAAGTCGCTTTCATCGTCCCTGACGGGTCGCCCTTACTTCTTCAAACCCTCGATCAAAATATCTGCAAACGCTTCGGCGCTCCCCTTCAATGAAAACGATTTGGGTGCCGTCAACCACATCTGAATGGCGCCATTCTCAAAAGCGATGAACGCCCGCGCCATGTCGGTTGGGTCAAGGTCATCACGCAAAATACCTTGCGTGATCCCCATTCGCATCGCCTCGGCGATCCCGGCGATTTGGGCATGCCCGGCCTCCAATTGCTTCTTGCGCCCCGCCTGAAGCTCGGGGGCAAAGCCGGTCTTGAACAAGCCCAGTTCCATTACGGCGCGCGCGTTCTTGTCATCTTCGATCACCGCGCACAGCCGCACAAAGATCCGCCGCAGGATCTCGATGAACGTGCCTCCCTCTGCCACGGCATCCTGCACCACCGAAGCCCCCCGCGCCGAAAGCTCCTCGACCAGCGTGTTATACAGATCTGCCTTGCTTTTGAAGTGCCAGTAGATCGCGCCACGCGTGACCTTTGCCTCCCTGGCCACATCATCGAGCGACGCAGCCGCATAGCCTTTTGCGCTAAACACAGCCAATGCTGCCTTTAGCACAGTGGCCCGCGTGACTGCAGCTTCTTCCTTGGTGCGCCTCATATTATACATACTATCATGTATGTATAATTGCTGTCAAGAGTTTTCTTTTTAAAAAGTCAGTGCCGGTTGGCACTGGCACTGACTTCACTCATAGACACAGATCATCCCTTCTCAGCTTGCTTTTTCAACGCGCTCACAAAGCTCCTAAAGTTATCGCTCAGGTCGGGAATGTTTCTGCCGAAAAGCGGTAGCAACAAGCCACTAAAGATCTCTACCGTCTCGAACTTCGTTGCGCCGCCCTGGTCCGGGG
>CAZJMZ010000232.1:0-4957 GCA_964547115.1 uncultured Anaerolinea sp.
GTTCAGGTTCGATATTATCTTGAATTAGGTCGAACCTTTGTCTCAGCCACTCACCCACCCGAGACTCAAACCACAGCCGCCCTTGAACAGGCACGCTCTAATTACACCAAAGCCTTCCAACTGGCAGAGCAAGCGCAGCTTGATGCATTGGCGATCGACACATTACACATGCTGGCTTTTGTAGACTCAGACCCTGAAGGCCAGATCAAGTGGAACAGCCAGGCCATCGCCTACATGGAAGCTTCCACGCAGGCGGAGGCCAAACGCTGGGCAGGGGCTTTGTACAACAACCTGGGATACGCACTACACCAACTTGGAAGGTACGATGAGGCTTTGTCAGCTTTCCAACAAGCGTTGAAAGCTCACGAACAAACGGGAAACCCTGGGAATATCCGTATTGCTTACTGGATGATCGCATGGACCTTGCGTGCTATGAATCGTCTGAATGACGCTCTGGAGATCCAACTGCGGCTTGAAAAAGAATTTGATGAAGCTGGTGAACCAGACTCGTACGTGTTTGAAGAATTGGAATTGTTATACCAGGCCCTGAACAACCCCGAGCGGGCTGAGTTCTACGCCGCCCGCCGGGCCAAACTCCCATAAAGGCAATCCGGACAAGAGTCGAGTCCTGTCCTTTGCAAAACAGGCCCGCGGTTTCGCCATCAACCGCTGGCCTGTTTCATTTCATCCGATTGCCACCACCAGTGCCACTGAATGACTCTGGCTATGACTGATACTGACCGACCAACTCGTCAGGCCAAGTTCATCTGCTTTCTTGCGGGCCTCTCCATGCAGGGTTAAGCGTGGCGCGTTTTGCTCATCACCCAGCACTTCGATCTCGCGCCAACCCACATCGCCAATGCCGCATCCCAGGGCTTTGGCCGCGGCCTCTTTAGCAGCAAAACGCCCCGCCAGCGACTCAGCCCGCCCGCCGCATTGCGCCAGTTCAGCCGGCGTGTAAATGCGCTCCAAATAGTGTTTGCCGTGGCGCGCGATCACTTCCTTGATGCGGTCGATTTCGATCAGATCAACACCAGTGGTCAGCTTCATGGAATTCATCACGGCCCAGCCACAGCGATGGCCAGTTTTTCCACATCGATGAATTTGCGCGCAGCCGCCAAAATACCTTCGCGGGTCACATCGCGCACCAGACCTTCATAGCGGCGGTAATGGTCCAGCCCCAAGTCATACCGTTCGATGTTCAACAACGCGTTGGCCACGCCCCCATTCGACTCGAGCGAGAGCGGCAGGCGCCCGATGAAGTTGGCCTGCGTATCCGCCAGTTCTTCAGCAGTCACGCCCTCCTCCACAAACCGCTTCAACTCGCTCACGATCAAGTCCGTCGCTTTTTTCACGTTCTGTGGATTCACGCCCGCACTCACTTCCCATGAACCCGGTCCCAAGCCTGCACTCAGGCTGGAGCCGGCATAATAAGCCAGCCCCGATTTCTCACGCACCACTTCACCGATACGTCCCATCATGCCGAACTGACCCAGAATATTATTACCGATCAACGCCGGGAAAAACTCGGCATCTTTGCGGCGCGGGCCATTCGTGCCGATGATCAGGTCGGATTGCGACTTGCCGGGAATCTTATGCGACTTGCTAACCGTCTTCTTCAGCAGCTTGACAGGAGGCAGTGCAGGCGCTTCTTTCTGACCCTTGACCTGCCACCCACCCAAGGCACGTTTCACCAATCTAACAGCTTCCTCTGCTCGAATCCCACCCACCAGCACGATCACCATCCCACGCGGACCGTAATGTTCGCGCTGGAAACGCACCAGGTCATCGCGGGTGATGCGGCGGATGGTTTCGATATATCCGTCTTCGGGGCGGCTGTAAGGATGATCCTTGAACAGGATGCTATCGAAAAGCATCGAAGCCATGTCCCCTGTATCCTGTGCGCGGATAGTGAGGCCTGTCAGGATCTGGGATCGCAATTTCTCCACTTCCTTTTTGGGGAAGGCAGGTTGCGTCAATGCTTCAGCGAGCAGATTAAGCAAGAGCGGCAGATCCTCCACCAGCGAACGCCCGTGAAACCCGGATTTATGCACTCCGGCATTGAACCCCAGGCTGGCGCCTACGGATTCAAGTGAATGATAGATCTCATCAAAGCTGCGCTGCTTCGTACCCCGCATCAGCGCCGAAGTGACGAAATCGGCCAGGCCCAATTTTTCATCGGGGTCGAAGATCGCTCCGCCATTGAAATAGCCATTGATGACCACTGACGGGCTGTTGAAATTCGAACGCGTCAATATCGTTATGCCGTTTGGCAGGACTTCACGGTAAATATCATCGGGACCAGGCAGGGAGTTCTTTTTATGCATGTCCATGACTAGGCCTCCCCCTCTGTGGGAATATACGTACCCACCACCCGGCTCTTATTCTGGAAATATTCGTTGGCCACACGCTGCACATCCTTGACCGTGACCTTGGATAGTTTCTCCAAATAGGTTTGGAACCATTCATAGTTGGCGAACATTTCCGCGTAACCCAGCCAGAAGCCCTGGTTGGTGATGTTCTCACTCCCGTAGGCAAAGATGGCACGGGCCTGTTTGATGGCGCGGGCAATCTCCTCCTTGGAGACTTTTTCATCGCGTACTTTCTGCAATTCCCGGTCAAGGGCCGCGAGCGCAGCTTCAGGAGTGCTTTTGGGGTGGACGGTCAAGGTGAAGGAATATAGAAATGGATCGATGGTGGCTTGCGAGCCGCCATGCGCGCTCACCGCCAACTGCTTATCGACCAGAGCCCGGTAAAGCCGGGAGGTCTTGTTCGAGATGCCGCCGCTGAACATATTGGGATTGCTGGGCCCGGCCAACAAGCTATCCAGCACGGTGAGAGGGAAAAAATCGGGATGGGTGGCGGCTGGGAAGCGGTAGCAGGCCTGGACGTAGGCGGTAGCGCCGGGTCCCTCCACAGATACCCGAACCTCCCCGTTCTGCGGCGGTTCGGGGCGCGCCAGTCGGGCAGGTTCCTGTCCGGCAGGGATGGGTTCGAAAAGTTCCTTGATACGGGCAAGCATTTCGCCGGTTTCGAAATCACCAGCCACCCCCATGACCGCGTTGTTCGGGACATAGTAGCGGCGATAATGGTTGTACAGGTCGTCACGGGTCATGGTGCGGAGGTCGGCCATATCACCGATGACTTCGTGGTGATACGAGTGGACACGGAACGCGGCGTGTTGCACGGCCTCACCGAGTTGAAAGAGCGGCTCGTTCTCGTGGCCTTCGCGTTCCGAAATGATGACCGTTCGTTCGGAAGCGACTTCCTCTTCGGGGAAGCGGCTGTTAACCATGCGGTCGGCTTCGAGGCGCAGGGCCAGGTCGATCTTGTTGGCCGGCATGGTCTCGAAGTAGGCGGTCCAATCAATGTAGGTGAAGGCGTTCCACGACCCGCCTTCGCGCGAGACGGCGCGATCGAGCATGTTGGCAGGGAATTGGTCGGTGCCTTTAAATTGCATGTGCTCGACCCAATGCGAAATGCCGGTGCGACCGGGCACTTCATCGCGCGAGCCGACGCGATACCACAACCAGGAGGTGATGATGGGCGCCGTATGGATCTCTTTGAGCAGGACCTTGAGTCCGTTGGAGAGAACGACTTCGGTGTGGGCGTTGCTCATGGGACAACCGGCTCAGCGGGCGCAAAGAGATTGGCGGTCGGTGAACAGACGTTGACACCGTTGACCACGGCATTGGGTTCGAGCAGGCAGTAGAACGGTTCCACCACCTTGCGCAAGCCGACAAACGGCTCATGCAGCTCGGTCTGGTTGAGGGGAATATCCACGGGCACATCGAGCACAGCCAGCACCTTCTGGTCGACCGGCACCAGCAGATTTTGGATGTTGATGGGCAGCGGCGTACCGGCCGGGAGCACGATGCGGGCGCGGGCGTTGACGATATTCAGGCCGCCGGTTTCCACGGTGACCAATGCGCCTTCGATGACGGCATCACGGCTCAAGACCACATCAGACGGGCCGCTGACATTGAGCGTGAACTGCACGGGAATCTCTTTTTCCACATGGATGGTGGTCTTGATGTTGGCATCATCCATTTTGACAAAGTTGATATACAGGCCGCCCAATACACTGGAAAGTTGGTCCTGTGGTGTGAAAGACAGGCCACCCAGGATGCGAAGGGCCAGCAATCCGCCGGCCAGCATCACAACATTGACGGTCAGCGAGATAATGCTGGCAATGGTCCAGAAAGCGGGGCCGAATTTGAAAAGCGGTTTCTTCTCGGCAGGAGCGTTGGCAGCCGGCGCAGGTTTGGAGGCGGCAGGGCCGCCGGCCTGAGGCAGCCGCGCCTTGATGGATTGATCTACACTGCCGGTTAAGAGTTTGTTGAATTTGCCAGGTTGGTTGCGTTTGGGTGCGGGTTGTTGTGACACGGGACCTCCTTGCCTGAATGGGCCAATCGTAACATACGATGAATGCTTTTGCGGGAGCTGTGTAAACCCCGGCGGGCGCCTGTTACTTATTCGAGGCAGGCCGTCTTGTACCTGAAATTCTTTTTGACTATAATCAGCCCGCTCTTATCCAATTCTCAGGAGGCAGTGTGACCAATCAATTTTACGTCGCCGTGATCGGCGCGGGGCCCGCCGGGTTGTTCGGCGCCCGCGAGCTTGCCAATCTTGGCGCACGCGTTGTTCTATTCAATCGTGATCTCAAGCCGGGCGGACTCGCAGAATACGGCATTTACCCAAACAAGCACACCATGAAGAATGGTCTGCGCAAGCAGTTCAAGCAGGTGCTCGATATTCCCAACCTCACCTACTACGGAAACATCGCCATTGGCGAACAGGGCGACCTTTCGCTCAATGACCTGCGCAATCTGGGTTTTCAGGCCATTCTCGTCACCGCTGGGGCACAGGGCACCAAGTGGCTGGGCCTGCCCGGCGAAAACCTCACCGGCGTGTATCACGCCAAGGATGTGGTGTACTTCTACAACAAACTTCCGCC
>CAZJMZ010000233.1:0-4910 GCA_964547115.1 uncultured Anaerolinea sp.
ACAGGGAAGGTGAGTTGCAGCCACTGGCTGTTCGGACTCTGGCCTTCACGGCTCTGCCAATAGCGGTAGTGGTTGTTATAGGCGATACGCATTTTGACCTTGCGGTCGACTGCGCCATTGCCGTTGGGCAAACTCGAATGCAGGGATGAATAGGTGACGGTGGCACCGGGAGCCAGGTTGGTCCATTGGGCATCTGCAGGGTTGGCAGGCACAGGGATCATGGAATGGCCTGCATGACAGCCCACACAAGTAGCGACATCCCCGGTGCGGCCGAAGTTCATACCTGCCACATGGGCGGCACCTGGCATTTCATCGGGTGAAATGCCGCGCCCGGTCAATGGGATGGTGTAGCCTGCCTGTTGGCTGGTACGGATCTGTTCAAAGAGCGGTATATTGGCCGGTGAAGCTGCAGAGAGGGAACCATCAGGGTTGACCGGCACTTCACCGATCAAGATCGGCCAATCCAGAAACTCAAAGGAACCGCGTTGCTGGTTGCGCTGGAAATCGGTATAGAACCGGATCGTGCTTGCCGAACCGACCGGAATGGCGCTGATGATATCGGTATCCACCGGGGCGTTGAAGTAAACATTCAAGTCTTTGAAAGTGAAATTACCATCGACGTTATAAGGGCCTTGCGCGAGCGGGGGCAACGCGCTTGCGACCTGCGTCACTTTATCGGGAATGATGGGCGGAACAGTACGGGCCACGATCGGCTTGGCACGGACTTCCGTGGTGCCGGGGTTGTCGTAGACCAGTGTGCGGCCACTGCCATCAGCATTGATCGTGTACAGGCCGTAGTCCTGGGCGGTGTTGGCGGCCCAGGAGATGAGCAAGGTGCCATCCGGCAGGACAGCCGGCTCGGCGGCGTAGTTACCCACGTATACGCCGTAGGAGGTGGGGCTGGTGCTTACGAACTGTAAAATGTTCTCATTGCGGGTGGTGATGCCGATGATGGGGGTGTATCCATTGGCGCCGCGTTGATAGCGGCGGATGCCGCCGAACCCGGAGGCTTCCGTACCGTTCATCATTGGGAAAAAGTTGGCGTAGAAACTGCCATCCGCGGCGAAGGAGCCGCCGTAGGCATGGTTGACCTCTTCACCGATGAAGGTGCTCATCGAGCGCCCGGCAAATTGCGCCAGGCCGGTGCCATCGGGGTTGATCACAGCAAGATGCCAGGAGTTACGCTCCAGGTTCGAGAGGCCGCCAGCCTCCTGACATTCCGCGCCCTGGAATTTGAGCGCGCATACACCATCTTTCATGATATAGCCTTCGGTGTAAGGCATGGTGGCCATGTTGTTCGTACCCAGACGGAAGTTGCGCCACCAGCGCGAATACACGATCCGCCCGGTCAGCGGGTCGACGACGGGGCGCTCACCACCATTGCGTTCAGCGGTGATGCGATGCAGGTTGGTCCCGTCGGCATTGACCACGAACAGGTTGCTGGTCAGGGCGGCGCCGTACTGGCCGAAGGATGGAAAGCGTGTGGATGAAAACACAATGCGGCCATCGGGCAGCCAGACCGGGTCAGTGTCATCGTATTTGGTGAAATTGGAGGCTACGCTGCCGAATTGAGTGAGGTTGATGTTGCGGTCTGAGAAGGTGACCTGTTTCAACCCTGTACCATCGACATTGATCATATAGATGCGCCAGGCGCCTGGTGAGTTGACAGCAGATTGACTGTAGGTTCCCTGCGGCAGCCCCGCGAACAGGATCTTGGTGCCGTCATAAGAGACGTCCGGTGCGTTGACATCGATCAGGTTCAATGAAGCAGCGGTTGGGTTGGCGCCATCGATCAAAGTGCGCAGGGCGCCGTTGGCTTCACGCACGAGCAGTTTGCCGGGCGAGGCCACCTGAAACCGGCTGTAAGGCTGGACACCGGGCAGCGAGCCGCCCTGTGGATAATACACACTACCGTTGCCGGGGATCCGGCGCGAAACAAAGACGACCGCGTAATTGCCCAACGCAGAAGCTGCGGCGGCAGAGGGAGCCCCGGCGCTTTGCGCGGCTGTATTCCCTACGCTGGTTGCCAGCAGGGACAGGATCATGAGGCCAAAGATGGTTATCCGGCCAAATACAGTAAGTTTTCGATTGAACATTCAGTACCTCCAATACGCTCCAATGGCTTTTTCGCTTGTCGTGTATTAGGGTACAACAGAGTAGGAAAGACATAAAGATTACGCCCCCTGACAGTTACAAACATTTTTGCAAGCCCCTCCATGACATTCGTACTACGCCAACCCGGAATCAACCGTTTTTCACAAAAAACGCACCGGAATCCTGCGAATCCCGCCGGTTGCCTAACCTCTCATTAATGCAAAGTACAACACCTGCCGGGTGTTCTCGGTGAGCCGGAAAGGATGGGCCGGGCGGTAGCCGGGGATCCACACAATGGTATCGCCCATGCACAAGAGCGGCCAGCGGTCACGGGCGCGCTGGGGCAGTTTGGCGTTGATGAAAAAATCGGACAGCTTCATCACCTGCCCGTTCATGCCCAGCGGTTCGAAGCGATCGCCTTCACGACGGGTACGCAATTCCAGTTTGCCGGATAAGGTCTTCGCATCGAGCCAGACCTGGAACGGATCCGTATTCGACCGGGCCTGCTCCACTGCGAGAGAAGCGATGCTCCACCGCTCACAGTTCATCTTCCAATTCCCTGAAAGCATCGCCGTGCCCGGCACGCTCATGGCAATGGCGGGACTGTGGTCAGGGAGCTGGGGCCAGCGTTCGACCGGCAGGGTCGAATCGCCGGTGACCACATAGACCAGCAGCCCTTCGCGCAGGAGATGCAGGTTGCCGATGAGGTCCATGCGCGCAGATTGGGTGGTGACACTGCCAATGAAACGGACTGCGCGTTCGACGGTTTCAAAGCTGGCGTCCAGGGGCGTCGGGTGGATGCGCTCCATCGCGCGGCGCAGCAGGTTCCGTTGGAGTCCGAGCGGCTGGCCCGTCAGGGCGGCGGAGTCGAAGGCTACGAAGTCGGCATTTTCCTGCACCACACACTGCTTCCAGACGTCATCCAAAAAGACTTGCAGCACTTCATAATCGCTGCCCAGCGAGTTGGCCGTGCGCCAGACCACCTCGCGAAAACGTGGGTTGTACGCTTCCAGCGCGGGGATGAGCAAATGCCGCAGGCGGTTGCGGAAGAAATCGAGCGAGGCGTTGCTGGGGTCGTGGCGTGGGCGCAGGCCGTTCACGCCGCAATAGACCACGGTCTCTTCGCGCCAGGTATCGAGCAGAGGGCGGACGATGGGGATCTCGGGGTCGAACAGCGGCAACACGGTGCGGTTGGTCATGCCTTTGAGGCCGGCCAGCCCGGCGCCGCGCAGGAAGTGCATGAGCACGGTCTCGACCTGGTCATCGGCTGTATGACCGACCGCCACGGCCTGGGCTTTGAAGCGCCGGGCCTGGTCCATGAGGAAGCGGTAGCGCAGGTTGCGGGCGGCCTCTTCCATCGAAAGTTTCTCGCGTTCGGCGTAACCGTGGACGTCGCCGCTTTCGACCACCATGTCGATCTTGAGGCGGGAGGCCAGTTGTTGGACGGCATCGGCATCGGCGCCAGAATCGGGGCGCAGCGTATGGTCGAAGTGCGCCGCAATGACACGATACCCCGCCTTGTGCAGGACGCTCAACAGGCACAGACTATCCGGCCCGCCGGAAACACCGACGATGACCGGGCGGTCTTTGACCAGTTTGCATTGTTCGTGCAGAAGGGTATCGATGGTTTCGAACATGCGGGCGGATTAAAGTTGGTACAACTCCACCAACACGCCGGAGGTGCTTTCAGGGTGAATGAAGGCATAGCGCTTGCCATCGGCCGCGGTGCGCGGTTCTTCATTGATCAGGCGCACACCCTTCGCCTTCAACTGCGCCATCATCCCGTCGATATCATCCACCTCCAGGCAGATGTGATGCATGCCGGGTCCGCGCTTGGCAAGATATTTGGCAATGCCTGAGTCGTCGCTGGTGGGCATCACCAGTTCCACCTCCGAGCCGGGCAGCGGCAGGAAAGCCACCTGCGATTTTTCGGCGGGCACATCGCGCAGCTCGTGCAACTCCATTCCCAGCGCATCGCGCCAGAAGGACAGGGCTTTTTCCATATCGTCCACCACCACGGCGACGTGATTGATCTGTTTAACTGTGGGCATGCAGGGCTCCGTTTATGTGAAATGACATGGTCATTATATCCGCTTGCCAGAGAGTTGGAGAGCGATTAAGATAGTAGCATGTTCAACCTCCCCATTAATATGCGCCGCATGGCGGGTATCCTCGGCATCATTATTCTGGCCTTTGTGGTGCTCGAATTCAACCGGCGGCTCGAAGAACTCAACCTGCTCGATAAACAGAACCAATTGGTACAGGCGCAGGCCACACAGGCCGTACAGACTCAGGTGGCCTTGCAGACCCAGGTGGCCTATGCCGGGTCCACGGCGGCCGTGGAGGAATGGGCGCGCACCGGCGGCAAATACATTCAAGAGGGCGACCTGCCCATGGTGCCGATCGCCCAGCCCGGCGATGTGCCGGTCGAAGCCAGCGCGCCTGCCGCCCAACCCACACCACAAGCCAACTGGCAGATCTGGTGGGACCTTTTCTTCGGTGAACAATAACCCATTCTGGATGACCAACCGACTCTCCCTCTTCCCCGAATCGACCCGGGTCCGCGACGATTCGCTCTTCATCGCCGGACATTCCCTCGCCTCGCTCGCCGACCAGAGCCTGACTCCGTTATACGTGTACGACCGCCACACCCTCGACCTCGCCGCCACGGACTATCGATCTGCATTGCAGGCGTACTATCCCGGCGCAGCCACGGTCACCTACGCGGGCAAAGCCTTCCTCTGCAAAGCCATCGCGCAATGGACGCAACACCACAAGCTCATGGTGGATTGCACCGGCGAAGGTGAGATCGGCAT
>CAZJMZ010000234.1:0-3585 GCA_964547115.1 uncultured Anaerolinea sp.
TCAACTCTTCATCACCCATCGTCTGCAATTGGCGGATCGAGCCCATCACCGAACGCGCATGACGAACCGCTTCGACCACGTCGCCTGTGCCTGCTTCGCCCTTGGTGCGAATCATCGCCGCGCCTTCACCGATGCGGCGCAACGCCTCACCGATGTTGCGACAGCCACACACGAATGGCACCTTGAAGTTGTGCTTCAAGATGTGATGTTCTTCATCGGCCGGTGTAAGCACTTCTGACTCGTCAATATAGTCAATGCCAACTGCTTCGAGAATCTGCGCTTCCACAAAATGACCAATGCGGCACTTGGCCATCACGGGAATGGACACCGCATCCATGATCTTCAGGATCATATCAGGGTCGCTCATGCGTGCCACGCCGCCATCGGCGCGGATATCGGCAGGCACACGCTCGAGCGCCATCACGGCACACGCGCCCGCCTCCTCAGCGATCTTGGCCTGCTCGGCATTCACCACATCCATGATGACGCCGCCCTTGAGCATTTGCGCCAGCCCCTTTTTCTCGGTCCAGGTTCCAGTTTTCGATTCCATCTTTACTCCTATTTGTGTAAGTAATTAAACAACAACTAATTTGTTATTTGTTTGAGCGCATTTGTGATTTTTCCATATGCCCAGCCATCAATTCTTGGAGGGGTAATCCCCAGGGAACTGAGCATGCTTTTTATTTGCTCACGATGTTCCGCTGCATGGTTAATTGCCTGCACCATAACCACCCAAGGCTCGATGGAGTATCCATCCTTTTGAAATCTGGCCGTCAATGACTTGCTTGATTCATTTTTTGCCAGGGCAACCAGGCCTTCTCCAGTACTGTTCGCTTCTTTCATCAATTCATCGAAGCCTGGTGGACGTTCCCAATTGAAACGCGCATCGATACCCAACAATTGAGAAAGATAATCCTCTTGTGAATTTATGAGATGTTGTAAAGTGCTCCGAATACTTCCTTTTGTTATTGTCTGAGGCTCAACATCAAGTTGTTCATCGGTAAGAGTGGAACAAACCTGAATAATCTGCAAATTTGACCAGTTGTTATGCTTGAATAATTCTACAAGGATATTTTCGCTCATGAAATTGCTCATTTTTAACCTCAATATGATTCTAGGCAAAAATTGGCATACGTTAAGAGCCAATAAACGCGCAGAAAGACCCAGCCAATTCTACTGAAAACCCAGCGCCAAAACAAATTGTCCCCATCGGCCTGCCGGGATGGGACTATACTTACCCTGCCAATCGACAGGAGCAAACCCAATGCGCATTCCCCTCGACAAAAAAAGCGACGTTCCTCTCTACCATCAAATTGAATCCTACCTCCGGCAGGGAATCCTCTCTGGCAGCCTGCCCACCGACATGCGCCTGCCCGCCTGCCGTCAACTGGCAAAAGACCTGGGGGTGAATCGCACCACCGTGGAAAATGCTTATGCAAAACTCGAGGCCGATGGGTTGGTGTTCTCACGCATGGGCAGCGGCACGTATGTGCTGCCGGTGAATCCCATTCCCGAAATTACCCAAAATGACCGCCACAAAAAATTTCCGCTCTGGCAGGAGAGCGTGCAAGACCGCAACATCCTCTCCAAAGCTGATGCTGTAGACGAACTACTTCAACAAGCAGGGCACCCCAAACCGATCAGTTTTGCCAGCGGCATCAGTGACACACGCCAATTCCCGATCGAAGAATTTCGCAAAGTCTTGCAAACTGTCATGCGCCGCGACCAGATCTCAGCCCTGGATTACGGCGAACGCAATGGGTACGCTCCGCTCCGCGAAGGCATCGCGCACATCCTTGCAAGTCAGGGTTTACAGGTTCACCCGGAAAATATTTTGATCACCGCGGGCTCACAACAAGCGATCTTTTTAGCGTCACAAGTTTTACTCAAACCCGGCGATATTGTTCTTGTCGAAGAACCGACATATTCCGTCGCGATCGATCTCTTCCGCGCGTTGGGATTTCACATCGTCGGCATCCCATTGGATAGCCAGGGCATGCAAGTAGAGAAACTCGAAAAACTTTTGCAACAACATCACCCCAAATTGATTTACACGATTCCCAATTTTCACAATCCAACAGGCACTTGTCTCAGTAGCGCCCGCCGCCGTGAACTCATCGTACTGGCAGAGCGCTACAACATCCCGATCCTTGAGGATGATTTCGTTGGCGACCTGCGTTACGAGGGTCATGCCCAACCCTCACTCAAAGCGCTCGACCCAGGCGGGCAGGTCATCTACGTTAGCACATTTTCGAAGATGCTCATGCCCGGCCTGCGTGTCGGCTTCATCGTGGCAGATGGTCCCGTATTCGAAAGCCTGCTTAACTTCAAGCGTCTCAGCGACCTTGCCACGTCCACGCTCATTCAGCGTGCGCTCGATGCGTATGTCAATGTTGGGCGCTATCAGGCCTACATTCGCCGCTCGAGTCAACTCTTCCGCAAGCGGCGTGATGTGATGCTCGCCGCTATCAAACAACATCTTCCGAAAGGCATCTCATTTGATGAACCGCGCGGGGGATTGTTCATCTGGTTGCGACTGCCCAAGTCAATGTCTGCTGAAGCGCTGCTGCCCATTGCTTGTAAAGAAGGCGTCTCTTTTGTGCCGGGGAATTATTTTTATATTGATGGCAAAAGTGGAAGTGAGTGGCTGCGCCTCAATTTTGCATCGCAACCTGAAGAAGATATCGAGGATGGAATCAAACGACTGGGAAAGGCACTTCGGAAAATAATGGGGCGGAAGTGAACGCTTCACTGCTTAACTGGAAGTTGATTCGGTTTCAATAAACAGTTTCCAACCGACAAAAGGTGCCGGTCGCTTTCAAAGTGACCGGCACCTTTTTAAACCTCTTGACAAACGCCCTTTAAGTTGTACAATTATTACAATGATACAATTAGTACAATTCGGACAACAACATGGCGAATAAAAAGCTCACCCTTCAAATCGACTTTCGCTCCGGCCTGCCGATTTACACTCAAATCGTGAATCAAGTGCAGGCACAAGTTGTAAGCGGGATACTCAAACACGGTGATCAGTTACCCACCGTCCGCGCACTGGCGGAAGAATTGCGCGTCAACTTCAACACGGTGGCGCGCGCGTATCGAATCCTGGATGAAGCGCGCATTATCTCCACCCAGCAAGGACGCGGGACGTTCATCACAGAGATCCCGCCGCCAAAGATCAAGGAAAAGCTGAGACAGGAAACACTGGAAGCCCTGACACAACGTTTTATCAGCGAAGCCACACGGCTCGAATTCTCAAAAGCGGAAATCAGGCAAATGGTCAGCGACCAGCTCAAAAGTTGGAACGAAGCGCAAGCGTCCGAATAAAAAGGAGAACACAATGAACAACAGTTTTATCAAGTCAGCAATGGAAAAGAAAAAATCACAACAAGATGAAATGCACATCGCGCCTGTGGCCGGAGCCCTGTTCGGTATATTTATGGTTGTGTCGATCTTGGGCGCAGTGATCGGCGATGGAAAAATCAGCGACGCGATACTCGGCATCTGGGTCGCTGTATGGACCCTGGCAGGCTTGTATATTTTGTTCGCATTGAAAGTAGCCAACCAATGGGAAAAAGCTGTGGT
>CAZJMZ010000234.1:3685-4906 GCA_964547115.1 uncultured Anaerolinea sp.
GACCAGGTCAACGGCTACATGCCCCGTTTCTGGGGCGTGTTCCTGATGCCGATCGTCACGTTGGGAATGCTGGGGCTATTTCTCATTCTCCCAAACATTGACCCGCTCAAGGCAAATATCGACCAATTCCGCGAGACGTTCAACCTGTTCATCGTCTTCATCGTCGGCTTCATGCTCTATGTCCACGTGCTGACCCTGTTGTGGAACCTGGGCTACACCAGCCTCGGCATTGGGCAGTCCATGCTCCCGGCCATGGGCCTGCTCTTCATCCTCATCGGGTCCCTGCTCCGCAAGGCCAAGCGCAACTTCTTTATCGGCATCCGCACCCCGTGGACGCTCTCCAGCGACACGGTCTGGGACAAGACTCACCAACTCGGCGCGGTGCTGTTCACAGCCTCCGGCGTGCTGGCAGTCATCGGCGGATTCTTCGGCGGCATGGTCGCCTTTTGGATGCTGATGGTCCCGCTGATGGGCTCCACGTTCTTTCTGCTCGTCTACTCCTATATCCTCTATCAGCGCGAGACGAAGGCCTGATCAAAACGGAGCGGAAAGCCGCTCCGTTTCACGTGAAACGAAAAACACCATGCAATCCATCATTGAAACCCAAGACTTAAGACGCACTTTCGGAGAGCAGCCCGCTGTAGACGGCATGACCTTCACGGTCGCCCACGGCGAAGTATTCGGGTTGCTCGGCCCGAACGGCGCAGGCAAGACCACTACGGTTCGACTCTTGAATGGCATCCTGCCTCCGTCCGATGGCACGGCCCGCATCTTCGGGCTTGACCCCATGACGCACGGCGAAGCCATCCGGCGACAGACCGGCGTGCTGACCGAAACGCCCGCATTGTACGAACGGCTGTCGGCCTACGAGAACCTTGAATTCTTCGGCACACTGCAGGGCATCCCTGAAGGCGAACTCGGCCAGCGCATCAACGAGATGCTCACATTCTTCGAACTCACCCCGCGCGCCAGGGATAAAGTGGAAACGTTCAGCAAAGGCATGAAACAAAGACTGGCCCTGGCGCGGGCGCTCATCCACAAACCGCCTTTATTGTTTCTCGACGAACCGACATCCGGACTTGACCCCGAAGCAGCACAACAGGTCAACGACCTGATCGCCAGCCTAGCCAACCAAAATGGACAGACCGTTGTACTGGCAACTCACAACCTGACCGACGCGCAGCGACTGTGCGACCGGGTCGCGATCATGAACAAAGGCAG
>CAZJMZ010000235.1:0-3114 GCA_964547115.1 uncultured Anaerolinea sp.
GGTTTATCGATCTTGGAGACCAGCACATCGCTGGCCAGGCCCAGGATCAATGTACTGCCTTGCACGTCGATCATCTTCACTGAATTCATCAGCGCCGAAAGATTGGCCTGCGCCTTGGGCAACGCAGCCGACATCGGCTTCCAGGCTTTAATGACATCGCCTGCGCTGAGGGCATTCTTCTCAACCGGACGCTTCGCCTCTGATGAAATCCCCGCAGGGGACTCAGCCTGAGGCGGCGCCTCGGTTCTGGGGGCTGAAACAGGCTTGGGCTTGGTTTGAACCGGCGCGGCGGGCGCTGAAACTTCCGCTGGGGCATCCAGCACTTCTGCCAGGGCCAATTCCAGGCTCAAAGAGGGCTGCCAGCCGCCGCGCAAGTCCACAGCAGCCGTGTTGAAGGCTTTCATCATGCGCAACACATCACTGGTGGTAAAGGAGCGGGCATGGGCCTGCATCTGCTTCTTGACCTCTGCCGTAGCCTCAACCTGATTAGTGTTGCCCATCTGAATCAGCATCAAGCCACGCAGATATTCGACCACCTGACGCGCGAGCGAGCGCGGGTCAGCCCCGGCATCGAGCGCCTTGTGAATGGCCTCCAGCCCATGCGCAGGGTCATGGTCGCTGATCGCGGTCAACACCGCCAGCACAGATTGGCTCGTGGCCGTACCCAACACTTGTTGGGCGAGTGCGAGCGTAATCTTATCGCCCGTGGACGAAAGCTGGTCGAGCAGGGATTGCGCATCTCGCATCCCCCCTGCTGATTGGCGCGCAATTTGAATTAGAGCATCATCATCCGCCTGGATATTCTCGGCAGCGACGATCTTCTTGAGGTTGGCAACGATCTCGTCCACTGGCACGCGGCGGAACTCATGCCGCTGACAGCGTGATAGGACTGTAGCAGGGATCTTGTGAATTTCAGTGGTGGCTAGAACAAAGATGGCATGCGGGGGTGGTTCTTCGAGCGTTTTGAGCAGCGCATTGAAGGCTGCCGTCGAAAGCATATGCACTTCGTCGATGATGTAGATTTTGTACTTGCCCTGCGAAGGCGAGAAGTTGATCTTGTCACGCAGATCGCGGACATCGTCCACGCTGGTGTTGGAGGCGGCGTCGATCTCGATCAGGTCAAGGAAGCGATTCTCGTTGACGGCTTTGCAGTTCTCGCACGTATTACACGGGCGATTGGTGGCATCGGGGTTGGTACAGTTGACTGACTTGGCCAGCAGGCGCGCGAGCGTGGTCTTGCCCGTTCCGCGCGAACCCGCGAAGAGATACGCATGCGCGACGCGGTCCGCCGCGATGGCGTTGCGGAGTGTAGTGACGACGTGGTCTTGTCCCACGACAGCATCCCAGGCTTGAGGTCGGTACTTTCGGTAGAGGGCTTGAGTCATTAGCGTTTAGCCATTAGCTTTCAGCGATTAGCTTGAGATAACATAGAGGTGGACGGCCAAAACAAAATCGTTACGGCACTTTATACACAGCCCGCACGTTCCCGGCGGGGTCAACCAGTTGGGCTTCTTCGCCCGATTGCCAGATGGCATCACTCTCGCCCCAATACAGGTCAATGACGGTGTTGGTCCCGTTTTCGGTGTGGAGCTGCACCGCGCCACCGGGGTTGAGTGTGAGGTTCGGGAAGGTAAAGGTATTGCGGTCGGCATCACGCAGTTGCCAGCCTGCCAGACTGAGGGCTTCATCGCCCGCGTTGCGGACCATCACCACCTCCGCGTTGAGCGTACCACTCCCCACAATACTGACGATCTCCACAGGGATGTCCGTTTGCAGGTTGAGGGTTTGCGGCGGGGCGGCCTGGTCGTTCGTAACGGGGGCAGGTTGAACCGCAGAGAGAGACGTAGAGCGGTAATTGCGGTCGTACCAGAACAGGATCGCACCTGTTACACAGGCAGAGACAAACGCATTGAGTAACAGGTACAGGACGAGTTTGCGGCGATCCATGGTGGTTGAATCATAGCACAGATTGCCCGCATGGCAAATAAAAATCCTGCGCCTGTTCAGCACAGGCGCAGGATGTATTCAGGCGTACCGGGTTATTTGCTTTCGAGTTTCGTCACCACGAAGTCGTCGAACGAAATGTCCGCTGTGGAGACATCGGCACCACTCCAGACCTGCAGACCCACGCCGCCGCTGGTATAGGTGGTGTCGTTCACCGAGGCGATCTGCTGGCCATCGACATACAGTGTCAACGTGCCATTGCCGCAATCAGCCCCCACTCGATACGAAGACTTGTTCTTCTCGATCAGGTCTGAGACGGCCCACTGGTCGTCATTGGTCAGGAACACATCGGTCAGGGCCAATGCGGCTTTGGCAATGGCATAATCGCCCGCTGGAGTGATGACCATGTAATAATACGAGTCAGTGATGGGGTTCTGTTGGTAACAAATGATACCGAAGGCAGTATCCACGTCGCTGTCGCCCGGATTTACGGTCACTTCCACGTGAATGTTTTCGTACACTTCATCGTTGGGCGTGCTCCACACAATGTAGTTATCCCGATAGATCTGGAAGCGCAGGGCATCGCTCGCATACTCCACCGAGCTATCCGAGTCGGTGCCAGTGCCCCAATTGGAGTCACCCGAAAAATCATCCTGCAGCAGGGGGCCGCCGGTCAAATCGGCCAGGCTGCACGCCAGTGAAGCCACGATCAAAACGGACAAAGCCAGCAACGATCTCGATACACGCTTATTCATATTTACATCTCCTTTGAAAAAAGTAGGGCTATTGTATTCGTCCTCCGCAAATCCACAATCAGACTTACGGGTGATTTAAGAACCAGATTCGCGACTCAGCGGCTCAACGTCAGCGCCACCCAATCACCGGACTGGCGTCGCTCGATCAGGCGCAGACCTTTGGCCTGCCCCGCTTCGATCACACTTTGTTCCTGCTCGAACAGGATCCCGCTCAGAATAATTGCGCCATGCTCGGCGATCAGGTTCGCCATGCCTGCATTGAACAGGCGCACGATCACCGGCGCAAGGATATTCGCCACCACCAAGGGCGCCGACTTGAAAGCGAACTGCCCCGCCAACACCTCCTGCACCGAGCCCACCCCCAGCATCAACTCCTCCCCCACTCCGTTGACATCCGCATTCTCGCGCGAGTTGA
>CAZJMZ010000235.1:3214-4894 GCA_964547115.1 uncultured Anaerolinea sp.
AGCCGCTGTCCGATGAGAATCGGCTTGTAGTGCTGTTTCCAGGCCTCCATCCAATTCTGATCCGCGATCTGTTTGTAGGCAGGAGTCGGCAAAGGTTGGATCATCCCCAAATAGAACAGGGATTCCTCCAGTTTTTGACGCGTCTCTTCAAGTTGCTCATTCACTTCAAGGTACGCGCGCACGGTGATGGGGCCGGTCGGGGTCCCGGCATCTTCGGCATCGTTGTATTTCACGCCCTGCTCGGTCATCACGCCGTTGGGCGCAAAGCGTGCGAACACATCGGCCACCGACTCCGCCAGTTCGCCGTCCACGGTCATTGAAACTTCCAGCCAGTTCATATCATCTCCACAGTCCGGCAGCGAGCAGGCGGCCCAGCCACACGGCAAATAATCCGATCACCACATTGGCACCCACGTTGGCCAGCGCCAGGGCTACCCAACCGTTACGCGCCAAATTAAGCGTATCGTTACCAAACGAGGAAAAGGTGGTGAAGCCACCCAGCACACCAACAAAGACCAGGGCCCGCGTCTCGATGGTAAAGACACTGCGCGCCTCCGCCCATTGCGAAAGAAAACCGATCACCAGGCAGCCAATCAGGTTCACCGTCAATGTACCAAACGGGAAACTTTGACTCCGGCTGAGCGCCTGCACCCACGCACCGAACAAATAGCGGGCCATCGAACCCAATGCGCCGCCCAGCCCCACCAGCAACAAGTTCGTCATACGCCGCTCCTGAACAACTCCGCATGCACAGCACGGATCAAGCCCTTTTCATCGAGCAACATGTGCGGCAGGTCGTTCACCGCAAAATAGCGCATTTCAGAGATCTCATAACTCGGTCTGAATTCCCCGCTGGCGATCTTGCACAAATACACCAGGCTCACATGCCGAAAGGCCCGCGCGCTATCGGCCAGCAACAGACGCTCGACCTCCACTGTGATACCCGTCTCTTCGAAGAATTCGCGCACAATGGCATCGCGTGGCTGTTCCCCAAATTCCAGCCCGCCCGCGGGAATGCCCCACGCCAATTTGCGATAGGTATGCTTGAACAGCAGAATGCGCCCTTGGGCATCGAACACCAGCGCTGAAACTGCCATCAGAAATTTTGGGCGCACGATCTTGGCCGCCAGAATATGGACCCATAGCGGAAAGAGCCGCCAGATACGCAAGAGCAGGGGTATCATAAAAGTCCCCGCATTATACAGGCAAAGTCAGATCCAACGTTCTTCAAGCTCCGTATATGGCACATCCACCTGCAGCGGGTCGACAAAATAAGCACGATATGTGACTTGACCGGAAAATTCCAGCATGGTTTGCAGACGCCCACGGATCGCCGGGCGTTTTACCCGCGACAACGCTGCGCTTCTTTCCACCCATTCGACCTGGATACTCTCATCACTGGCTCTGGGCTCCCCTGACACATATTCGCATATAAAATCCAGCATCAACAGGGATGGTTTGCGCGTGTTGGTATATACGCCCACCAACGACTGCGGCTCAACGACGATCCCCGTCTCTTCGAGCACTTCCCGCCGCAGGGCTTGCGGCAATGTCTCCCCCACCTCCACCTGCCCGCCGGGAAACTCCCAGTCCCCGCGTGGACTTTTCAACATCAGCACTTGTCCTTGTGTGTTCGTCACAAAGGCCGCCACGGCCACAATATGCATGGGTGTTGTTGAG
>CAZJMZ010000236.1:0-4885 GCA_964547115.1 uncultured Anaerolinea sp.
GGATCGTGTGTGTGTCGAGTGATTGGGTCAGGGTCTGGCTGATTTCCAACATGGAACGCAAGCGCTTTTCTGCCTGTTTGCGCTCGGTGACATCCGTAAAGAAGATACTGGCAACCCGGTGACCATCTGCAGTTTCAAAGATCGTGGAGGTCAGTTCGACGGGAAACACTGTCCCATTTGCATGCCGAAAGTTCAATTCGCCAGTAAATTGCCCGGCGCTTGCCCGTTCGGCAACGACGGTCTGTAATCGTTCATCGTTCAAATCTACGATGCCGTCGCGCCCCAGTTTGCATAAGTCAGCTTCTGTACCTCCCCAAATCCGACAGGCTGCCGGGTTGGCTGAGAAGATTTGCCCGTCATTAGGGTCGGTGAACAGAATGCCGTTTGATGTATTTTCAAACAGCAGGCGATATTGTTCTTCACTCAGGTGTAGCTTTTCTTCCGCCAGCCTGTGTTCGGTAATATCGCTGGCAACGCCCCCGAGCCGAACAGCAATGCCCTGCTCATTGTACAACAACGATTTGCGATCCAGGATCCAGCGCATGGAACCATCTGGCCGCAGAATGCGATAGACAACCTCTGTACGCCCGGTTTTGGCCAGGTTCTGCATGCTGCTTTTTGCCAGTGCTTGGTCGTCGGGATGAACTACATCCAACCATAGATTGGGATTGGCCTTGAAGGTATCGATCTGGTATCCATACAATGCTTCGAACGCAGGGTTGACATCAAAAACTATCGTTCCATCAAGGGATGCGATCCAGATCACATCTTTGATTTGTGTCAGCACCTGATGCAATAAATTGCTTTTCTCCCATTGGCTGGCAGCTTCAAGGTTCGCGATTCGAGTTTGTGCGTACTTTAATTGGGTCAAGAGTTCAGCTTTCGTTTTATTCATATAGCCTCTGTCGCGTATTCGCTCTAATTTCTTGCATGACCTCTAAGGCTGATCAACATTACAGGATGACCACTCAATACATTGCATGCTGGGAGGCCGGGTTTGGCAGGTCGCATTCCCGCCGGTGAGAGCTTTGTCCAATCTTGTGGTTTTGATTGGTTTTCAATATTGCGGTCATTATTCATTTTTGTTGTCTGTAGGGTGACTGCTTGGAGTGGAAAAGGTCGCGGTCCGGAGGCCGATTGAGATATCACCTGGCACTACGATCAGTTTTCAAGAGCAGCAACCTGGTGGTGTTCGTAATGCTCCGGCTAAGAAAACGGCCCGGCTCCTGGACTCTGCGGCCGGACCCAGGTGCGTAAACACTTACGCAACCGGCCGTAATGCCGTTTGGTCCCATCTGCCCATATTGCGATTGAATGTACCCTCAATGATTTAAGAAAAACTTGATTTCCTTCCAGGATTTCCCCATCTGGATAGCAGGTAATTTGCAGCATCACCAGGCTGCCATGAAAAGCCCCCAAATGGATCTGGTCACTGTTTTTGTGACCTGAAAACATTTTTCCTCCTGGTCGTCTAAGACCTCTAAAACCCTTTTTGACCGGTGAAAAACTATGAGAATGATGTAGTGACGAGGGCGAGTCTATCGCAAGTGTATATTAAATGCAATCCCCGTCCGATGAGGCAGGCTGGCAGTAGCGTTGCATTTGGTTATGGCGTTTGATTGACAGTGACAAGAAATGTAATGATCAATGTTGGCCATTGCGTTCGTAAATCTGTGGCTCGCGGGCTTGTTATAATTTCTTTATGTCCACTCCACTTCGTATTGGAATTCTGGGTGCAGCGCGAATCGTACCCATGGCATTGACCAACCCGGCGCGGCAGGTGCCGGGGGTGCAGGTCGTGGCCCTGGCGGCCCGCGACCCCGATCGTGCCGCTGCGTTTGCGCGCAGGCATGGCATTCCCCGTGTTCATAAAACCTATGACGATCTGATCGCCGACCCGGAGATCGATGCCATCTACAACCCGCTGCCGAACAGCCTGCATGCCGAATGGACGATCAAAGCCCTGCGGGCCGGAAAACATGTACTGTGTGAAAAACCATTTGCCTCCAACGCAGAGGAAGCAGAAGCCATGGCGCAGGCCGCGGCAGAGACCGGCCGGGTGTTGAGCGAAGCCTTTGCCTACCGTTACCATCCGCTAACAGCCTGGCTCAAGGAAGTGCTGGCCAGCGGTGAGTTGGGAACGCTCCAGACCATGGAGGCGCGATTTGGCTTTCTGTTGCCCGAGCCGCGCAACATCCGCTACCGGTATGAACTGGCGGGCGGCGCATTGATGGATGCCGGGTGCTACCCGGTGAGTCTGGTGCGGCATTTGATGGGCGCCGAGCCGGAGGTGTTACGCGCCAGTGCGCGTCAGCTTCGGCCGCAGGTTGACACACGCACCGAGGCGGACCTGCGCTTTCCCAACGGGGTGATGGCGCACATCGCCTGTGATTTCCTCTCGCCGCGCTTGTTCGAATCGTACCTGCGCGTGCAGGGGACAGCCGGGGAAGTGCGTGTGTTCATTCCGTATCACCCGCATTGGTTTCATTGGGTCACCTTGCGCACACCGCAGCGTGTGTGGCGCGGGCGGGTCAAGGGCGAAGATGCGTATGTGTTGCAATTGCGCGCCTTTGTGGAAGCCATCCGTACCGGGCGGGAGTTGAGCACCGGTCCGCAGGATGGGGTGGGGAATATGCGGGTCATCGATGCGATCTATGCCCGGGCGGGGTTGCAGCCGCGGGGGCGATAAGGTAGTTCGCAGCGAGACAGGTTGCGGCTGAGTCTGAAGCGGGCTTTCGCGTCCGGAAAATTTTGTCTATAATTTGGCCAGTCCATTTTTCAGGAGTCGGCATGTTCAATTGGTTCAAGAAAGAGCAACCCAAAAAGCAGCTCACGGTGCGTGATACGTTCTTTGGCGATATGCCCATTGAGCAATGGGCGAAGGATACCGAAGCGCATTTGGAACCGTGGTCGCTGTTCGTGCAGGCGCGTAAACGCCTGGAGGCAAAAGACAAGGCCGCGGCGATCGCGGTTTTACAGCAGGTGACCGAAACACCGGGGCTTGAATCGCGGCATTATGTGCAGGCCTGGCATTTTCTGCGCGGGCTGGGTGTGAACCCGCCGCCCGAAAAGGCCAAGCTGGTGTATGGTGTGGTGGTGGAGGTGGGCATGCAAAAGGGCGCAGACCTGGTGGCGGCTTATGCCGATGGCACGGCACGTTATTTGAATTACACTGGCGCCGGTGAGTTCTGGGAACACCCGAACGATTCGCTGGATGCCGAGATCTTTGCATTGATCGAGGCCGGGCAGCAGGTGGCGAACGTGATCGGCCCGTGGGATCAGGAACGCCCGGAAGCGCCCACCAACGGTAACGTGCGCCTGAACATGCTCACACCCAGCGGGTTGCATTTTGGCTATGGCGGGTTCGAGACGCTCGCAAAAGACCCGATGGGCGCCTCGCTCATCAACCCCGCCACGGCCTTGATGTTGAAGCTTACACAATTGCGTCAGAAAGGTTAACCGATGAAACTCCGTTGGATCGTGCTTACCATTCTTGTGGTCGTCAGTTTGTTCTTTGGGTTTGCGATCTTTGCAGCGGCGGGTGGGGCGTTGTTCCCATCCATTCATAAACTCTCGGCGCCGTTGATCTGCCAGGGCACGGTCGAGATCGAAACCATCCGCGCTTCGTACCGCCCCGGCGAAACCAGTTGGACACATTACATCTATTGCGTCAATGGCGGCGAACGGAAGGAGATCACGGCTCAGGCTGTGTTGATGACCGGCCTGCTGGCTTCGGCAGTGACCCTGGTGGTGTTGTTGATCTTCTTTGGCAAAAGCGTCTTTGCCGCCACGCCCGCGAACTTTGGCGTGCTCGCCACCGACCTGAAGCCCGAAAACCAGGCCAAAGGCTCGGCGCTCGAGCGCCTGACCGAACTGAAGCAATTACGCGATGGCAACCTGATCTCGCAAGCCGAGTATGAACGCAAAAAAGACGAGATCATGAAAGGCCTGTAATGAGCACTGTCCAGATTTCCAATGCGGTCGTATCGGTGCAGTGGTTGAAAGAAAACTTCACCGCTGAAAACCTGGTGCTCTTCGATGCCAGCATGAAGCCCATCATGCCGGTGGCCAATGCCGCGCCCGAGACGCCGGCCTACATCCCCGGCTCACTGCGTTTCGATTTCGACGATGTGCTATGCGACCACAATACGCCTCTGCCGCACATGCTGCCCTCTGCTGAATTTTTCGAAAACGAGATGCGTAAGTACGGCGTGAATAGCGATAGCGCCATCGTGGTCTACGACAAGAACGGCATCTATTCCAGTCCGCGTGCGTGGTGGATGTTCCGCGCGATGGGGCATGACCAGGTCGCTGTGTTGGATGGCGGACTCCCGGCCTGGATTCAGGCTGGATATGAGACCGTCTCCAGCTTGCGCACGCCAGCCCAACGCGGGAACTTCGCCTCTCACCCTCGCCCGGGCCTGCTCGTCGACTCGACCAGCGTGGTCCACGCCCTGAGCGATTCTGCCTTCAGCGTGATCGATGCGCGCTCGGCGGGGCGCTTCGCCGGTCAGGAGCCTGAGCCGCGTCCCGGCCTGCGCGGCGGACACATGCCCGGCGCGTTCAACATTCCCTTCGCCGAAACACAAGCCGACGGCAAAATGAAAGCCCCTGCGTTGCTTCGAGAATTGTTCGCGCAACACAAGGACAAACAATTGATCTTCAGTTGCGGGTCAGGAGTCACTGCCTGTGTGCTGGCCCTGGCCGCCGAACAGGCCGGGCTCACGCAACTGGCGGTCTATGACGGTTCGTGGAGCGATTGGGGGCGGGCTGATTCAGGTCTGCCGGTCACGAAAGAATAGGGACACTGATGAAACTGATCGAACTGGCGTATTTTACAGAGGATGTTCAGGGCCTGGAAAATTTTTATCGGACCCTGCTGGGG
>CAZJMZ010000237.1:0-4825 GCA_964547115.1 uncultured Anaerolinea sp.
TTTCGATCCGCCGGGTTTCAAACAGGTATAATGACTGCACGGGTTTCCTGCCCGGCTCACCATGTCCAAGATCTGGCCGTATTTCCTTGCCCTCGGGTTGCTGGCCGCCGCCACGGCGCTGCTCTTTCTCCTGCACGGCTTGTTGGATACGACCCTGGTGGCCTTGTTGTATTTGATCCCGCTGGGGGTGATCACTGCCTTATGGGGGCTGGGGCCCGGCCTGGCGAGCGCCGTCGTCACATTCTTTGCCCTCAATTATTTTTTCATCCAGCCTTATTACACCCTGGCGGTGCATCGTCCCTCCGATGTGGTCATCCTGGTCATTTTCCTGTTCGTGTCGATTGTCATCAGTCAACTGGTGGGGCGCAGCAAAGCCAGCCTGGCGGCGGCCACGGCCCGGGAGCGTGAAGCCACCCAACTCTACGAGCTGAGCGCCGCGCTGGCCGGCGCGCAGGACGACGCGACCATTTTGAAGACCCTCGTCACCAAGACCCAGCAGACCTTCAATGCCCAACGCGTGGAGGTGACGGTCACACCGCCGGGAGGGGCGGGTCCGGTTCGAAGGGGCGTACCCGCCGTCCCTGAGCAGGAGGCGCTCCCGCCCGCCTGGACGATTCCGCTTCAGACCGTGCGCGGTGAGGTGGGGACGATCCGCATCTGGCATGCGGAGTCCGCTTTGCAGCCGGAGCAGGAACGCCTGTTATACACCTTCGCCAGCCAGGGGGCGCTCGCGCTCGAACGCGCCTGGCTTACGCAGACCGAGACCCGCGCCCGGGTGCTGGAGGAAAGCGACCGGTTGAAATCGGCGCTGTTGTCTTCGGTCTCGCACGAACTACGCACGCCGCTGGCCACCATCAAAGCGGCCGCCACCAGCCTGCGCGGCGGCGGCGTGGCATGGAAATCGAAGGCGCGCGAAGACCTGCTCGCCGCCGTGGACGATGAAGCCGACCATCTCAACCGTCTCGTGGGCAACCTGCTCGATATGTCGCGCATCGAAGCGGGCGCGCTCAAACCGCAACGGCAGTGGAACCTGCTGTCTGAGATCGTCGGCGGGGTCATCTCCCGCCTGCGCACCTCCACCGAACAACACACCCTGATCGTGGAGATCCCCGACGACCTGCCCTTGGTGCCCGTGGATTATGTGCAGATGGAACAGGTCTTCGATAACCTCGTCAGCAACAGCCTCAAGTATGCCCCGGTCAACACCACCATTTACATCCGGGCCCGGAAACAAACCGACGACACCCTGCTGGTGACGGTTGCCAACCAGGGACCGCATGTACCGGAGGAACACCTGCAGCGCATCTTCGACAAGTTCTACCGCGTCACCGATGCCGACCGGGTGACCGGCACCGGGCTGGGGCTTTCGATCTGCAAAGGCATCATTGCCGCGCACGGCGGAACGATCTGGGCCGAGAACCTGCCCGATGGCTTTGCCTTCAACTTTACCCTGCCCCTCACCCTCGATGGTGCGCCGCCCCCCGCCCTTCCGTTTGAATCGGACCCCTCATGAGCACAGCCCCCCACATCCTCGTCATCGACGACGAACCGCAGATCCTGCGCGCCCTGCGCACCATCCTCACCGAAAAGAAGTTTCGCGTCACCACGGCCAGCCGCGGCGAGGAAGGGCTGGCGCTTGCCGCCGCCGCCCCGCCGGATATTGTCATCCTCGACCTCGGCCTGCCAGACATCAGCGGCATCGAGGTGTGCGCCCGCCTGCGCGAGTGGACACAGATCCCCATCATCATCCTCTCCGTGCGCGACAGTGAAAAGGACAAGGTGGCCGCGCTCGATAAAGGCGCCGATGATTACCTCACCAAACCGTTCAGCATCGAGGAACTGCTGGCGCGTGTGCGCGTGGCGCTCCGGCACTCGGCGCAGGTGCAAAGTAAAAAGGATACGGTCATCCGCTCCGGCGAACTCGAGATCGACCTCGCCGCGCATATTGTCAGGCGCGGCATCGAGGAAGTCAAACTCACCGCCACCGAATTCAAACTGCTGGCCTACCTGGCCTCGAACACCGGGCGCGTGCTCACGCATCAAAGCATCCTCGCGCACGTCTGGGATCCGGCCGATGCCGACCACATCGAATACCTGCGCGTCTACATGCGCCAGTTGCGCAAGAAACTCGAAGCCGACCCCGAACGCCCGCAATACATCCTCACTGAGCCGGGCATCGGCTACCGTTTCATTGCCGACGAATAACCACCCGACCCCTGCACATTACAACGCCCTGACAACAGGGCGTTTTTATTTTTTCTTTATGTGACCGCCCGGAATCTTTGTCACCATTTTATGACCCCTTGTTACGATAATCACACAAGAGGTCATATGAACCCATCGACTCACATCCTTTCCAACCCACCTGCGACGGAAACATTGGCCCGCCTCAGAACCACCCCCCAGCCTGCTCCTCGCATCCTCGTTCTGGTTCCCCACCTCGAACTGGACCTGACCGAGGCTGCCCGCAAGGTCTGGGAACTGGCCCGCGCCAGCGGAGCCCAGGTCCAATTTGTCAGCCTGTATTCCAACCCTGCCGAAGAATCCGCTTTGCGCCGCACCCTGGCCACGCTGGCCTCCCTGGTGCAGGATGCGAACGTCAGCGTCGGGCTGGAGGTCTTCCCCGGCCGCAACTGGCTGGAAGTGGTCAACGCCCAACCCGCCGACATGATCGTGTGCTTCCCTGAAAAAAACGGTCATGCCCTGCAAAACCAGCTCACCCGCTTGAGCCCGCCCATCCCACTTTATATCTTCTCTGCCCCTGAAAAGGACGCACCACCCTCGAACATTCCCGCCCGTATCGCCGCCTGGGCGGGCTCCCTCATCATACTGGTTTCGTTCTTCTTCATGCAGGCACAATTGACCCAGCTCGCCCCCAACTGGCTGCAATCCTTGTTGATGATCCTCTCAACACTGGTCGAGTTCGGCGCGATCTGGTCCTTGAACAGCAGTTTATAAAACCCCTCGCCCATACGACGAGTCTTACCGGAGCCCCACACAATATGATCAACCAAAACACCAAACTCAACACGTCCATCATCGAACGTGAAGCAGGCCAGACACCTCCGCGCACCCTGCGCTCATGGCTGATCGGCCGCCCGCTCTCCACTGCCGATGCGCCCCATCAAACCATCGGCAAACTGGTCGGCCTGGCCGTATTCGCCTCTGACGCCCTCTCTTCCACCGCTTATGCCACACAAGAGATCCTTGGGGTGATCGCTGCCGCCGGAACCATGGCCTATGGCTATCTGTTTCCGATCTCGCTCGCCATCATCACCCTGTTGACGATCGTGACCATCTCCTACGAGCAGACCATCCATGCCTATCCCGGCGGCGGTGGCGCCTATATTGTGGCACGTGACAACCTTGGCGAACTACCCGCCCAGACCGCCGGTGCGGCGCTGCTCACCGATTACATCCTGACGGTCTCTGTATCTGTATCGTCGGGTGTAGCGCAGATCATCTCAGCGTATCCAGACCTGTTCCCCTACCGCGTCTGGTTGGCGGTAGCCGCTGTGCTATTCATTATGCTGATCAACCTGCGCGGTGTGAAAGAATCCGGTTCAGCGTTTGCCATCCCCACGTATTTCTTCGTAGTCATCATGGCACTCACCGTTGCTTATGGCCTGTTCAAATACCTGACCGGCTCGCTCGGCATGGTTGTGAATCCGCCGCACTTCGAAGCCGAACAGGTCATCTCGGTTATCACCCCTTTCATCCTGCTTCACGCTTTTGCCAATGGCACCACCGCCCTCACCGGCGTGGAGGCCATCTCGAACGGCATCACCGCCTTCAAGGAACCGCGCAGCAAGAATGCGGGCATCACCCTCATTTGGATGTCGCTGATTCTGGGTTCGCTCTTCCTTGGGCTGTCCTTCCTGACCGGTCATATCCATGCCGTCTTTTCCGAACAGGAGACCGTCATCTCGCAACTGGCCCGCACCATCTATGGCGGACGAGGCTTCCCCTATCTCGCACTCATTACCGGCACAACCGTGATCCTCATCATGGCCGCCAACACCGCCTTTGCCGATTTCCCGCGCCTCGGCGCACTCCACGCCGGGGATGGTTTCCTGCCACGCCAACTCACCTATCGCGGCAGCCGCCTGGTCTACTCGCGCGGTATCATCACGCTGGCGCTCATCTCATCCGCCTTGATCATCATCTTTCAAGCCAGTGTAACCCGCCTGATCCCCCTTTATGCCATCGGTGTGTTCCTGTCATTCACCCTGTCACAAGCCGGCATGGCCCGCCGCTGGTGGAAGATCGGTCACCTCAAGGCAGGCGAAGAGATCGTGGAGCCGGGTTCGGTCCTCAAGTATGAAAAAGGCTGGCAATATCGCATGGTCATCAATGGCTTTGGGTCGCTCTGCACCGCCCTGGTGATGATCGTGTTCGCAGTGACCAAGTTCCGCGAGGGCGCCTGGGTGGTGTTGATCCTCACGCCGGTGCTGGTGGCGATCTTCTTCTCGATCCACTATCACTACAAACATGTAGCCAGACAACTTTCGCTCGATAACTACGGGGCTGTGCCACCGCATTACATCCGTCATCGGGTCATCATCCCCATCAGCGGTGTGCATCAAGGCACGCTGGCAGCGCTCCGCTATGCGCGCACCCTGTCCAATGACATTACTGCCGTGCATATCTCCATCGATCCATCCGAATCAGACAAGATCCGCAAAAAATGGGAACTGTGGGGTGAAGGAGTACGTCTGGTGCTGCTGAACTCACCGTATCGTATCTTTATCGAACCGCTTCTAGGCTACGTGAACGAGATAGCTCAACTGCGCCAGGCGAACGAAACCATCACCATTGTGGTGCC
>CAZJMZ010000238.1:0-4749 GCA_964547115.1 uncultured Anaerolinea sp.
CGTTCGGGAAGCCCATCTTCTTGTAATACGGGAACTTGAGATAGGACCAGTTCTCGACATGTTCGGCGATGTAGTCAAGATAATCACTGCCGGGGAATTTTTCGAGTTGTGTGCCGGTGTGGTCTACCAAACGGATGGCGCCATCGTACAGGTTGAGACTGTCATCGGCATTGACGATGCTCATGTAGCCGCTTTGCAAGACGGCGAACTTGTTGATGTCCTCCATATTGCGCTGCGCCCAGTCCTTCATGATGCTCACACCAAGTTGCGCGGCTTCCAGCGCCGAATCGATGCCCGCGCGGATCGTGTCCCGTTCACTGGCTTGCAGGGCTTTGTTCACTCCACCTGCCACGGCGAAGTTCGGGTGAATGCGGCGCCCGCCCAGCGTGCGGATGATCTCCTGCCCGAAGCGGCGCAAACCCACCGCCTTGAGCGCGATCTCAGGCGCGGAGCCCGCCAACCCGATCACATTGCGGAGCGCGGGGTCGGCATCGAAGCCCAGCAACAGGTCGGGCCCCGATAACTCGAAGAAGTGCATGCCATGACTCTGGATGACCTGACCCATGTGCATCAACTCACGCAATAGCGCAGCGGGTCGCGGCGCGGGCGAGCCTTGCAATTCGTCTGCGGCTTTGGCGGCGGCGAGATGGTGGCTGACCGGGCAAATGCCGCAGATGCGTGGCGTGATGGACGGCATCTCGAAATACGGGCGGCCTTCACAGAATTTCTCAAAGCCGCGAAATTCGTTGATGTGCAGGTAGGCATGTTCCACCGCGCCATCATCCTTCAAATGGATGGTGACCTTGGCGTGCCCTTCGATGCGGGTGACAGGTTCGATGGTGATCTTTTGGGTCATGGGTTCTCCAATTCAATGATGAAGGCGGAAGGATGAAGGATGAAAAATTCCCTCACCCTGGCCCTCTCCCAAAGGGAGAGGGGAATTCATCCTTTTCTTAGTGCCAGTGTAAATTCTCATCCTTCATCTCGGGCATGCGCCCTTCGGCGAGTTCTTTCAGCACGTAGTAAATGACATCGGGGTCGGGTGGGCAGCCGGGTACGTGCAGGTCCACGTCCACCACTTCGTGCAGGGCGCGGACGTTGCTCATCGTAGCCAATTCGGGGTCACTGGGGATGAAGCCCTGATCGTCGTTGCTCTCGGCTTCCACATACGCGCGTTGCAGCGCTGCCTGCGTCCCGCACATGTTGCGCAGGGCGGGCACACCGCCGAACACAGCACAGTCACCGAACGCCACCAATACCTTGCAGCGTTCACGCATACGGTGCGCCACTTCCTCGTTCGATGAATTGTTGATGCCGCCTTCGAGCAGGCCCACATCCACGCCGCTTTCGTCGGGCTCTTTCAAGTCGGTGATGGGTGTTGCACGGATGTCAGCCAGTTCGGCGATCTCGAGCAGGCGTTCGTCAATATCCAGTAAAGACATATGGCAGCCTGAACAGCCAGCCATCCAATCGGAAGAGATCTTGGGTTTTGTCATGTTTCCTCTCGGCCTCCAACGTCAGGAGACGTTGAACTCCAGTTCGACTACACTGGTGCGTTTCGTCAGCGCGGTGCGCCAATCTTCGTTCACGGTCACGCCCAATTTTTCCGCCACCGCATTCAGCACATCCATATTCGAGCGCACTCCGTCAGGCGCAGTGATGGCAGCTTCGGCAAATTGCAGGCGACCTTCGGCATTCAGCAAATGCCCCGACTCTTCGGCCCAGATGCTCACGGGCAACACCAGGTCTGCACGTTCGGTGAGCGCCGATTCGTAACTCGCCTGTACGACGAGATACGGGACGTTCTCCAGCTTCGCGACGAGTCGCTTTGAGACGAAGTCATCACCCAGGGCGACGAAGACCGCCTCATCCTTCACTTCGAGCTGCCCATCCAAACCAAGCAGCGCCGCCCCGAGGCTGTTCGCTTCGCCCTTCACTGAGAGCAAGCCCTTGCGCTCCGAGTCGCTCGCGCCGATGACCTGGGCCAGTTGCACAAGCGCCTCCATCACAGCCGGGTTGCCAGAGGCGGTCAGCCCCTTGCCGTAGACGATCATGGGCGCAGCGGCTTCGGCCAGCATGCGTGCGGCGTCGGTCACATCTTCGATGTTCAGGCCACAAAGGTCGAGCGCCACATTCAGCGATGGACCGCCTGCACTGGGTGTAGTCTCCTGTTCCACGGCGGCGATCAAAGCCTGCAGTACCGCAGCGTCCGTCCCGGCCTTGGGTTTGAGGTTGATATTCGCCAGGTCGTCCATGCCATTCTCGTTGGGGTCAATGATGATGAGACGTGTGCCCTTCGGCAGGTTGCGCTTGATGTAGAAGCCTGCCACTTCGTGCGTGGTTGTCAGGTCTGCGCCGATGAGCAGGACGCAATCGGAGGTGCGGAGCGTGGCAAGTTTGCCTTCGATGGGGGAGCCGGTCGAATCGGCGTATTTCGCCTGCAAGGCTGTTGGGCGGCCCTCTTCGATGGAGGTGACGGACTTCGCTTTGAGCCCGTCAGCAAAGAGCGACTTGAATACGGTCAACGCTTCGACCGATAAGCGGGTGGAGGCGAGGGCGGCAAGACCGCCTTTCGGAGCGGAGAATTTTTCGGCGAGGGTGGTGAGGGCCTCTTCCCAAGTGGTGGCGGTTAATTGACCGGCGACCCGCTTCAAGGGCGTCGTGAGGCGCGTCCGTTTTTCATCCAGCGGCGC
Organism: uncultured Anaerolinea sp.; assembly: GCA_964547115.1. GTDB lineage: Bacteria > Chloroflexota > Anaerolineae > Anaerolineales > Villigracilaceae > Defluviilinea. The sequence goes on from CAZJMZ010000238.1 coordinate 2,694, forward strand.
AAAGCGACCGCTCTTGCATAAGGTCCCGCCGTTTTCGTTGTCGTAGTCGCCGGTGATCTTGACGATGCGGTTATCGCGGGTGTGGATGAGGATGCCGCACCCGAGCGAGCAACTACGGCAGATGGAGCGCGTGACGGTCAGATTTTTTTCGTGGCCGAGATAGGCGCTGCGGCGGTCGATGAGCGCGCCGGTGGGGCAGACCTGCACACACGAGCCGCACGAGACGCAGGTGCTCTGGCCGAGCGGTACGTTGGTATCGGCGATGACGATGGTGGCCGCGCCGCGTTCTTCAACGTTGAGCGTGAAGTTCCCGGACATCTCGGCGCACGCGCGGATGCAGCGGCGGCAGAGAATGCAGCGGTTGTTATCGAGGATAAAGTTGGGGTGGCTGGTATCGACGGGGAAGTTGGTCCACTGCGGCTGCATGGGCCAGTGGGTCATGTGTTCCTCGTATGCGGCGTTCTGTAATTCACAGTCGCCGCCGCTGACCTGACAGAACGGGCAGAAGTGATTGCGCTCGCTGAAGAGCAGGGAGAGCACCACGTTGCGTGACTTCTTGAGCGCGGGCGTATCGGTCTCGATGACCATGCCATTGGCAGCGGGCAGGGTGCAGGAGGCGATCGGCACACGCATGCCTTTGACTTCGACCATGCACAGGCGGCAGCCGCCGTAGGGGGTGAGGTGTGGATGGTCGCAGAGCGTCGGGATCTGGATGCCGTTCTGGCGCGCGGCGTTCAAGACGGTGGTGCCTTCAGCGACTTCGAGTTGTTTTCCGTTGATGGTTAGGTTGACCATGATGCCTCTAAGAAAGAACAGCGACGGCGTTGAAATTGCAGACCTGGGCACAGATGCCGCAGCGAATGCAGGTCTTTTCGTCGATGATGTGCAGTTGGCGGCGTTCACCGTGAATGGCTTCCACGGGGCAGTTGCGGGCGCAGACCATGCAGCCGGTGCAGGCGGGTTCGATCTCGTATTTGATGAGCGCGCGGCAGACCCTGGCCGGGCAACGCTTCTCGACCACATGCGCAATGTATTCATCGCGGAAGTGCCTGAGCGTGCTGATGACTGGATTCGGCGCGCCCTGCCCAAGACCGCACAGGGAATTTTTGGCCACTTCTTCGCACAGCAGCTCAAGTCGGTCGATATCGGCAAGCGTGCCCTGCCCGTTGCAGATCTTTTCGAGAATATCCAGAATACGGCGGGTGCCCACGCGGCAGGGTGTGCATTTGCCGCAGGATTCTTCCTGGGTGAATTCCATGAAGAAGCGGGCGATATCCACCATGCAGGTTTCGTTATCCATGATGATGAGCCCGCCCGAGCCCATCATTGAGCCTGCGGCGGTCAGGGCTTCGTAATCGAGTGGCAGGTCGAGATGTTCCGCTACGAGACAGCCGCCCATCGGGCCGCCGGTTTGGATGGCTTTGAACTTCTTGCCATCCTTGATGCCGCCGCCTACATCGAAGATCACTTCGCGCAGGCTGAGGCCGAACGGCACTTCGATTAACCCGGTGTGGACCACGTCCCCGGCGATGGCGAAGGTTTTGGTGCCCTTGCTTTTTTCGGTGCCCATCGCCGCATACCAATCGGCGCCGTGCAGGATGATCTGCGGGGTGACGGCGTAGGTCTCGACGTTGTTGTTGTTCGTAGGTTTGCCCCACACGCCTTTGACCGCGGGGAAGGGCGGACGTGGACGCGGCTCGCCTCTGCGCCCTTCAATGGATGCGATGAGCGCGGTCTCTTCGCCGCAAACGAAGGCCCCTGCGCCCATGCGGACTTCAAGATCGAAGGAGAAGTCGGTGCCGAAGATATTGTTGCCCAAAAATCCAAATTCACGCGCCTGTTCGATGGCGATGTTGAGATTGGCCACCGCAATGGGATACTCTGCCCGGCAGTAGATGTAGCCCATGCTGGCACCGATGGCGTAGGCGGCGATGATCATGCCCTCGACCACAGAGTGCGGGTCGCTTTCGAGCACGCGCCGGTTCATGAACGCGCCGGGGTCGCCCTCATCGGCGTTGCAGGTGAGGTATTTGGGAAAGTCCGGGACATCGCGGCA
>CAZJMZ010000239.1:0-4729 GCA_964547115.1 uncultured Anaerolinea sp.
ACCGCACTCATTGACCGGGAAACACAGACAGCCGAATACGGCGTAGGCGGCGGCATCGTCTGGGACTCGACCAGCCCTGACGAATATGCTGAAGCTCTGCTCAAAGCCCGGGTGTTGACCGAAACCCCTGCGGAATTTTCGCTGCTCGAGACCCTGCTCTGGACGCCCGAGACAGGCTTCTTTCTGCGCGAGAGGCATATCACCCGCCTGTTGGCTTCAGCCGATTACTTTGATTTTCCTGTTTCAAGATCGGCCGTGGAGGAAACGCTGGCCCGCCTGGAAGGCACGCTTTCATCGCCACAGCGCATCCGGCTGTTGGCTGACCGCCAGGGGGACATCACCGTTGAGTACAAGCCCCTTCAGGCGATGGATAAAACCCTGAATGTCGCTCTGGCCAAGCAGCCGGTCAACTCAAGCAATGTTTTTCTCTTTCACAAAACCACCCAGCGCCAGATGTACGAAAACGCCTTGCAATCGGTGAAGACTGATACTTCAACTGAGCAACACATCGACGATGTGCTGCTTTTCAACGAACGCGGCGAATTGACCGAGTTCACTATTGGTAATCTTGTCATCGAAATGGATGAGCGATTCTACACGCCGCCCATCTCCAGCGGTTTATTGGCTGGCACGTTCCGCGCACACCTGCTGGAAAGCGGAGCGATCCACGAAAAGGTGCTTTCCGTGAACGAACTGACTCAGGCAAAAAGCATCCACCTCATCAACTCCGTCCGCCAGTGGTTGCCGGTTCGCCTGGTTCCTTGATACACTCAACCACAATCTCCCATGTCTCACATTCAAAAACTTCTCCCTTTTCTTCGACCATACTGGCGACGCAGCCTGGTCTCGCTGTGTTTTCTGGTGGCCGTCGTACTCATGGACCTGACCCTGCCCCGCCTGATCGAACGCATCATCGACCAGGGCATCAATGGCGGGAATGTCCAAGTAGTCATCTCCACCACCCTTCTGATGTTGGGCATCTCGATCCTACAGACCCTGTTTGCTCTGGCCAACAATCTTTTTTCCATTCAGGTTGGCGAGAGCGTGGCGCGCGATTTACGGGAAGCGCTGTTCCTCAAGATCCAATCTTTTTCTTTTGGCAATCTTGATCGCCTCAACACCGGTCAATTGATGGTACGCCTCTCCAGCGACACGACCGCCTTTCAGCGCATGGTGCAGGTATCCCTGCGCATTGGCACGCGGGCGCCCCTCTTGATGCTGGGCAGCATCATCCTGATGTTCGTCACCGACCGGCAACTGGCACTGTACGTCATGCCTGTGCTGCTGGCCACCACGGTGGTGATCGTCTTCTTCGTTTCGCGCATGGGACCGCTCTTCATGAGCGTGCAGAAAAAGCTGGACTGGCTCAACATGGTGTTGCAGGAAAACATCGCGGGGATCCGCCTTGTAAAGGCGTTTGTACGCGCCGACCACGAAGGCCATCGTTTCGCCCAGGCCAACGAGGCCTATGCCGATCGCAATATCCTGGTGATGCGCTTCATGGCCACGTTATCCCCGGCCATGAGCATCTTTGTCAACATCGGCATGGTGATCGTTATTTGGGTCGGCGGGATCCAATCGGCGGCGGGCGGGGTTTCGGTGGGCAAGGTGGTGGCGTTCATCAACTACCTGCACACCACCATGGGGCCGCTGGGCATCATGGTCATGCTGGCTAACGTTGTGGCCGCGGCGACGGCCTCGGCCGAGCGCATCACAGAAGTATTGGAGACCCAGCCCGAAGTGCAGGATGCGGCTGAGGCGCAAGGCCTGCCGCAGGGACGCGCGCAGCGGATCCGGTTCGAGGGAGTGAACTTTCATTACAACGGAGGCAACCACGAGCTGGTATTAAGAGGCGTGGACCTTGTCGCCCAACCCGGGCAGACGGTGGCGATCCTGGGGGCCACCGGGGCAGGCAAATCGTCCATCGTCAATTTGGTGCCCCGCTTTTATGATGTGACCGGGGGGCAGGTCACGTGGAACGATATCGATATCCGTTCGATGCGGCAAAGCGTGTTGCTCGAGCAGGTGGGGATCGTGCCACAAGAGACGATCCTGTTCTCTGGCACAGTGCGCGACAATATCCGTTTCGGCCAGCCGGAGGCCAGCGATGAGGCGGTGATCGCTGCCGCCCAAGCCGCGCAGGCCCATGACTTTATCATGAACCTGCCACAGGGTTATGACACACGTGTAGAGGAACGGGGCGTGAACCTCTCAGGCGGGCAAAAGCAACGCATCGCCATTGCGCGCGCGCTGCTCCTGCGCCCCACGGTGCTGATCCTGGATGACAGCACCAGCGCTGTGGATGTGGAGACCGAAACCAAGATCCAGGATGCCCTGAAGACCTGGCTCAAAGAGAGTATTAGTTTTGTGGTGGCACAGCGCATCAGCACGGTCTTGCATGCCGACCAGATCCTGGTGGTGGATAATGGGCAGGTTGTTGCGCAAGGCACACACAGCGAGTTAATGCAAAGCAGCCCGGTGTACCAGGAGATCTACGACTCGCAACTGGGTGATGGCATCAAACTGGAGGCAAAATGAGCAACACCACCTCCAACCCCCGCTCCAATATGCAAAACATTCGCGCCGCCCTCGGGCGCGGACCCATGCAACCGGGCAAGATCGAAAAGGCCAAAGACTCACGCCAGGCTCTCGCCCGGCTGGTGGCTTATCTACGCCCGTATCGCAACACCTTGTTGGTGGTGCTGGCTTTTGTTCTGGCGTATATTGCCCTGGGCCTGCTGGAGCCCTATCTGATCGGGCGCGCCATTGACCAATACATTTCCACCCGCCAGACCGCAGGCCTGTCCCAACTGGCCCTGCTATTGCTGGGCGCCTATGTGATCGACAATGCCTGTCAGGCCGTCTCCAGTTGGCTGATGGCCCGTGTCTCTCAAGATGCCTTACGCCGGCTGCGCCGCGACCTGTTCGAGCACCTGCAAAAATTATCGATCGCCTTCTTTGACCGGCACACGGCCGGTGAGTTAATGAGTCGCCTCACTAATGATATCGATGCCATCAACCAGGCGGTTTCGCAGAACGTGGTCTCACTGGTGGCCAGTGTGCTCTCGCTGGTGGGGATCGTCGTGGCGATGTTCGTACTCAACCCATGGCTGGCGCTGGCTGCCTTGCTGGTGGTGCCCATCATGTTCTGGTTCACGAATTTCATTGCCCGCTATACACGCCGTGGTTTTCGTGAGCTGCAAAAGGAACTGGGAGAGATCAACAGCGTCATGGAGGAATCCATCAGCGGCCAGCGCGTGGTCAAAGCCTTTCGCCGCAGCGAAACCTCCATTGCGCGCTTCAAAGCCAGCAACGAGCGGGTGTATCGGGCAGGCGTGAATGCCAACACCTACGCCCTCATGCTCATGCCATTGACCAATGTCTTGGGCAACTTTTTCGTCATTGTGTTGGTGGGGCTGGGCGGCTATCTGGCCCTGAACGGCCTGGCCACGGTCGGCATGATCGCCACTTTCATCGCCTACGCCCAAAACTTCATCCAACCCCTGCGCCAGCTTGCCAACATGTATAACTCGATCCAGGCGGCGCTGGCCGGGGCCGAACGGGTCTTTGAGGTCATCGATACCCCTGCGGAGGTGGACCACGCTTCGGCCTCACCCCTGCCTGTTCCCGTCCGAGGAGCCGTGCGCTTCACAGATGTCACCTTCGGCTACACCCCCGAACAGCTCATCATCAAGAACATGAACCTGGAAGCCAAAGCCGGGCAAACCATTGCGCTGGTCGGGCCCACCGGGGCCGGCAAGACCACCATCATCAACCTGCTCACCCGCTTCTACGAACTCAACAGCGGGACCATCACCATCGATGGCGTGGACCTGCGCGACATCGCCAAGGATGACCTGCGTAAAAAGCTGGGCATCGTTCTGCAAGATACCTTCCTCTTCGCGGATACCGTGCTGGAAAACATCCGCTATGGCCGCCTGAACGCCACCGACGAGGAATGCATGGAGGCCGCCAAGCTGGCCGATGCCGACCACTTCATCCTGCAATTACCCCAGGGCTATCACACCAAACTCTCCGAACGCGCCGCCAACCTCAGCCAGGGACAGCGCCAATTGCTCGCGATTGCCCGGGCCGTGCTGGCGGACCCCAGCATCCTGATCCTGGACGAAGCCACCTCCAGCGTGGACACCCGCACCGAGGCCCGCATCCAAAAATCACTGCTGCGCCTCATGCAGGGCCGCACCGCCTTTGTCATTGCCCATCGCCTGTCCACCATTCGCGATGCCGACCATGTCATCGTCATCAAGGACGGCGAGATCGTTGAACAGGGCACGCACCAACAACTGCTCGAAGCCCAGGGCTTCTTTCACAAGTTGTACATGAGCCAATTCAAGGGCCTGGCCATCTAGCGGGTGCGCTCTGTGGCAGAGTTTTTCCGCTACCCGCCATCAAAATAGCCGCGTTGAACGCAAGACAATCTTTTATAATCGATCCGTTCGATATCCATTCACTCTCAAAACGATAGAGGCCAACTCATGATCAACCCTGCCACCGCCACAGATAGCTCCCAAATTCGCGAGATCGCCGCCCGGGCGGGGGTCTTCAGCCAGGAGGAGATCGACTGCGTCGGCGTTCTGTTCGATGAATATCTGAACGACGGCCCGGAAGTCTGCGGATACACCTTCCTTGTCGAGCGCGAGGGGGAACGCATTCTGGGCTTTTCCTGCTACGGTCCCCGCGACCTGACCGAGGGCGTCTTCGACCTGTA
>CAZJMZ010000240.1:0-4708 GCA_964547115.1 uncultured Anaerolinea sp.
GTCACGGTCAGCCTTGATTCGCTCGATAACGAAGTCTTCAAAGCCCTGAATGATGTCGATTTCCCGGTGGAGAAAGTGCTCGAGGGCATGGAAGCAGCCCACAGCGTAGGCCTGGAGCCGATCAAGGTCAATATGGTGGTCAAGCGCGGGGTGAACGAATCCAGCATTTTGCCGATGGCGCGCTACTTCCGCGAGAAGGGCTATATCCTGCGCTTCATCGAATACATGGACGTGGGCGCCACCAACGGCTGGCGCATGGACGAGGTGGTCTCGGCGAAGGAGATCGTCAGCCGCATCAATGCTGAACTGCCGCTCGAACCGGCCGACCCCAATTACACCGGCGAAGTGGCCGAACGTTGGCGCTATAAGGACGGCAGCGGCGAGATCGGCGTCATCGCCTCGGTGACCCAGGCCTTCTGCCGCGATTGCAACCGTGCACGCCTTTCTGCCGAGGGCAAACTCTACACCTGTCTGTTTGCCGTCAAAGGCCACGATTTCAAATCCCTGCTGCGTTCCGGCGCCAGCGATGAAGAACTCTCACAGTTACTTACAACAACTTGGGGCAAACGCGCCGACCGCTATTCAGAGATCCGGTCTGAGGGGACGATTGCGTTACCCAAAGTGGAGATGTCGCACATCGGGGGATGACACATAAAAGCAACGCCCCGGGTTTCAAACCCGGGGCGTTTTATTTTTTACCCGATGTCAGTCTTTCATCTGTTCATACGCCATCACAAACTCGTACATTCCCGGTTTGCAATAGTAGAACTTGTATTTTGCGTTCTGGTTGAACTTTTTACTCATATCTGCGCCAAATGTAAAGCGCTTCTTCCCTACGAACACATAATAACTGCGGATGTTGCTCTCGCTCGAATAGCTTTCATCGAAACGCAGATTGCCCGTCACGGTCAACAGCGTCGCATTCTCCAGCTTTCTGGCATTCCAGTATGCCAGCGCAATGCTAAACACGATGACCCCGAAGATCACCAGAATGATCACAGGGAAAATCAACAGGTTCATGGGATTTGAAAATAACGCCGCACGTGTATCTGCATTTTGCAGGTTTAGCGCCGCGATGATGCACAAGCCCAGGAACATAAAAATGATAATGACAACCGCACCGGTCCACGAAGAGCCGCGTGCGCCGCGCGCCACACTTTTTAGCCACTCGCGCTGGCGCGAACTGAGCTTTCCGCTTTGGTTGGTTTTCAGGTCTTCGGTGTTGAATTCGAACATGGTTAGGCCTCGATCTGCACTTCCACGATCCGGTCCAGTCGAAAATTGCGTTCGGCATTGCGCAGGTGACAATGGGCCAGCAAATAAACATAGTCTGATAAGCCCATCACCTGTTTCGGCGTGATCCAGCGCTGGCTCTCATTGCCCTCACCATCAATGTAGCGGATGAACAAGCGCCGCTGGCTGTAGATGGCCTCGCCCAGTTCGGTGGGCAGTTGAATGCCCTCGTTGGGCCACACCGGCGAGTTGTAAATGCCGATGAACTCATCGAGCGGCTTGTTGAACTGCTTCATCTGGTCCATCATGCCGAAGAAGATACTGCGCGCCGTCAGGGCATCGTTCAGGGCGCGGTGGGTGTTCGTCACCGGCACATGGAACGCCTCGGCGATGGCGAGCAGGCTGTAGGAGGGCAGGTCGAAGAACTGCCGCGCCAGGCTCAGGGTGTCGATCAGGTTGGGGATCTGGATGTCGTGCCCCAGGCGTTTGAACTCACTATCCAAAAACTGCAGGTCGAATTGGGCGTTATGGCACACCACCACGGTGTCGCTCAACAACCCCAGCACCTTGGGTGCAATCGACTCGAACAACGGTGCGGATTTCAGGTCATCATCCGACAGGCCGTTGGTGGAGGCCGCCCCCGGCGAAAGCGGACGCTCAGGATTCACGAGTTGCTGATACTGCTCCTTGATGCGTTTCCCTTCGCTGATCACGATCCCCACCTCGCAGACACGGTCACCGAACCACGGCGAAAGCCCCGTGGTTTCAAGGTCTAAAAAAGCAAAACGGGCATTAGAGATATCGAACATACGGGCAATTATACAGGTGACAGTCACTTCTGAAGTGACTGTCACCTGAACTCACAACTTAAGAGATGTTCCCACTTTGTACGTTTCAACGATACCGTTGCGATATAGCGTCACCGCTCCCGCGCCGTGGACGGTCCACGCATGCTCTGCGCCATCATCGATCAGGCCAGTCTGCTCATCGATGCCGATGAGCGTGACCGTGGGAATCTGCTGCAGGAGCTTGGGCGCCCAGTTCTTTCCGAAGGTGTTGTGATGCGGCAGGACCAGTGAGTTCGGAACCAGATTCAACCCGTCCACGACTTTCCCTGAACCGGGATCGAAATAATGCTCGCACAGCACCATCGCGCCGGCGCTTGATCCGGCGATGACCGCTCCATTGCGATAGGCCTCGAGCGCGGCCTGCCATGCCGGGCTGTCTTTGAGCGTTTGTCCAAGATAGTGGGTGAAGCCGCCAAGCAGGTAGATGAGTTTTGCGTGGCGAAGTTCATGTGCGAAGCGTTCATCGTTCGCACTGGCTTTGTCGATCACCGGTATGGATTCCACATCGCGGGCGCCGAGGCTCTTGAACCAGCGGACTCCGTTGTCTCCAGCGCGGTGATGGTTCTGGTCGGGTGCGGCAGCTGTCGGGAGGATGCGAAGCGGGGCACTTAATCCACCTGCGAGTTCGAGGGCGCGTAGGTCAGGGTCGCGCATGCGCCCGCCGAATTCAGCTCCGCCTTCGAGGACGATATACCCCATGCTCACGGCTGATATTCCGAAAAGCGGACACCGTCAAAGTGATGCTGAAGCGCCTGCCGCACGTAGGGAACCGTGTTTGCGGGTAGGTCGTTCACCGGGAACCACCGCAGGTCGTCGCATTTCTCGGGCTCGGCGTTGAAGGGTTCGCCGTCCCATTGCAGGACCTGAAAGAAAAAATCCACTCGTTCTTCATCTTCGATGCGATGCATGACGGATGAGAATGTCAGGTCTTGCTCTGCGATGCGCACACCGGCCTCTTCCCGCCCTTCACGGACCGCAGCCTGCGCCACGCTCTCGCCGCCATCCATATGCCCGGCAGGGACGGTGTACTCGCCATCACGAAACCCGGTATTGAAACGCCGCAACAGCAGGACCTGACCCTCGCGAAAGAAAAACAATTGCACTGTGGTGGGAAAGCGGGCGCGGGTCATTGAAAATACTGCTCCCAGACACGCTGCTTCTGCTCTGTTGGAATGAACGACGCTTCGTAGGCAAAGCGGTTGCAGGTGGCGATCTCGTCCATGCTCATGCCGAGCACTTCATGGGCGATGCGATATTCGTTATTGAGATTCGTTTCAAGCACTTCGGGGTCATCGGAGTTGATGGTGACCTTCACGCCGAGGTCGAACAACTGCTTGAGCGGGTGCTCCTCGATGGTGCGCACACCGTTGGTGAGGTAATTGCTCCACGGGTTGACTTCGAGCGTGATATCGTGTGCCTTGAGCAACTCGATGGCGCGCGGGTCTTCAATGCTGTGGATGCCATGACCGATGCGGTCTGGCTTGAAATTGTTGATGGTGTCTATCACATACGATGCGGGTGTATCTTCACCGGAATGGATGGTGACCTTCAGACCGGCATCCTTGGCCTTGAGGATCGGTTTGATGAAATCCTGCATGGGATACAACTTCTCGCCATCCGCCAGGTCCACGGCAACGATGTGGTCGCGGTGCCGGATCGCCCAATCCACTGTGCGGACGCATGACTCGGCGCCCATACCGCGCGAGGTGATGGCAATGTAGCCAATGGCCATGTCCAATTCCTGTTCGGCGCGGGCTTTGGCGCGCAGCAGACCTTCGAGGCAGGCATCCCAATCGAGGTTGTGTCCGTGAAAGGCCCAATCGGGCGAGAAGCGCACTTCGAAGAGTTTGATGTTTTGCCTGGCTGAATCTTCGAATAATTCCCAGGCGATGCGTTCCACCACCTCGGGTGAGGTGATGCTGCGCTGAAAGATATCGAAGGCATCGAGCACAGCCTGCAGGTCGCGCATCTGCTCATAGACTTTGACATGCGGGTCGAGCGCGCTGACCTCATAGGCAGGCAGGCTCAACCCTGCCGCCTTCGACACATCAATGATGGTCTGCGTGCGGATCGCGCCTTCGAGGTGGATATGGATCTCGGTCTTGGGGATGGAATTGTATTGGGGGTCGAAGTTTTTCATAGGCTATCCTGATGCTTGGATTTTACACCTGCAATTATCCCTACGACATCCCCAACCGCAACGCCGCGTGCAACAACACGTTCGCGCCGTTGACGCAATCTTCCCATTGCGTGAATTCATACGGTGAGTGACTCGTCCCATTCACCGAGGGGACGAAGATCATCCCCACCGGGCACACATCCACCAGCGACTGCGCGTCGTGGATCGCGCCCGAAGGCAGCACAACGCTCGATAACTCCAAATCATCACACGCACTCTTGAACGCGTTTTGGATCTCCGCGCTCATCGCATTGGGGGTGTGTTTGCCCAGCGCTTCGGCTGTTAACTGCAAACCGAATTGTTCGGCTTTTTCATACGCGAGTTTCAACAATGCGGCATCCAACTCGGCAAGTTGCTTTTCATCAGGCGAACGGAACTCGAGCAAAAAGTCGGCGCGGGCGGGCACAATGTTCGAGGCCCCGGGTGAGAACGAGAGCTGCCCCACGTT
>CAZJMZ010000241.1:0-4702 GCA_964547115.1 uncultured Anaerolinea sp.
AACTAGCCCTGTTACAAAGCGGACGGGAAACACCAGGCTTTGAACTCATCGGCATCGACCAGGAGTTCATCCTCAGCCCGCAGCTGCACCTTGAGACCTTACTGGCTCTATGCACAGCTGGAGAGTTGAAAGGCAAAATCAGTGAATGGTTGCAGGCTGAACGGGCCGCTGTGCAGGAAATGTACGCAGGCAAGCCGCCCGACCAGCTTGACCTGTTCATGAACCTGCCCCTGCCCCCGGAATGGGCTGCGCTGCGCAATGTCTTTGAGGCTGGGCGGACCTCAAAAGCATTGGCGATCATGGACGCCGTAACTGCCAGTCATGAAATTTACATGCACTACAAGCACGAAGATTACTATCTGAACAACCATGTCCGCGGGCAGTTAATGAAGCGTTACTTCCACCAGGCGCATCAAAAACAGTCCCTCGATACCAAATACTTCATCAAACTGGGCGCCAACCACATCGAACGTGGGCACTCGTCCATGGGTATTCAGGATATTGGCAACTTCATCTCCGAGTTGGCGGTCATGGGAAACACGCACTCCTTCCATCTGTTCGTGCTGCCGGTCAGCGGCAGGCAGAACATGTGGCTGCCCTTCCTCCCTGCAGAATACAAGGCAGCACCCATCGAGGCGAACACCCAGCCGCAATTCGCTCCGCTGCTTGAAAGCGTGCAGGAAAAGACCGGCTGGCAACTCTATGACCTGCGTCCTTTGCGCCTGCGCCAGAGTCATTGGAGCCAGGGCAGCCTGGAATTCAAGAAGTTCTTTCAAGGCTACGATGCCATTCTGCTGATGTACGATGTGGAACCTGCGACCTTGATCGCCGGGGAGGCCGCATGAACCCGGCTGCACAGGCACTGCATGAACGTTCTCTCGTCTGGGATACGCACGCCTGCTTCCCGCTGAATCCCAACTCAGACCTGACGGAGTTGCAGCGCTACAAGGCTTGCGGCGTGAATTTCGTCTCACTGAACATTGGCATGGACATGGACTCGTTCGAGAACGTGATGCAGGTATTGGCGCGCTTTCGTAACTACATTGCGGCACACACAGACGAGTATGTGCTGGCGCTGACCGTAAATGACATCTTGCAAGCACATACCAGTGGCAAGCTGGCCATCGCCTTCGACCTGGAAGGGTCTGACCCTTTGCTGGGCAACCTCAACATGGTCTCGTTCTATTACGACCTCGGTGTGCGGCAGATGTTGCTGGCCTACAACAAAGACAACCGCGCCTCAGGCGGTTGCACAGAAGGTCATATCGGCCTCACCGATTTTGGCCGGGACGTGATCCGCGAGATGAACCGGGTGGGTATGGTGGTGGATGTGAGTCACATGGGTTATCGCGCCACAATGGAAGCGTTTGAAGTTTCGTCGAAGCCGGTCATCTTTTCACACTCGAACCCCAAAGGCTTGAAGGACCATGCCCGCAACATCACCGATGAACAGATCCGTGCCTGCGCGCAGACCGGCGGCGTGATCGGCATCAATGGCATCGGTGATTTTCTCGGTGGCACGAGCACGGAATTGTTTGTCCGGCACATCGAATATGTGCTGGGGCTGGTGGGGCCGGAGCATGTGGGTATCGGGCTGGATTATGTGGTGGATAAACAGGAACTGATCGATTACATCACGAACAACCCGGGGGTCTTCCCACCGGAGAAGTTCAACGATTTTCTGGCGTTCGTCGAGCCGGAGCAACTGCCTGAGTGCACAGAGTTGTTGTTGCAAAGGGGCTACAGCGAACAGGTCATTCAGGGAATCCTGGGCGGGAATTTTCTTAGAGTGGCCAGGGAGACCTGGAAATGAACAAACCAAACCCCTTGATCCGGTTCTTTTGGTGGCTGCATTTGAAGATATACCTGTGGAGCGGGGGTCGCATCGGGCACACCATGCGCAACCTGCCGGTGTTGATCCTCACCACAACGGGCAAACAGACCGGGCTGTTGCGACAAAAAGCCTTGATGTATCTGCCGTATGGGAACGACTTTGTCGTTGTTGCTTCCAATCTGGGGCAGGCCCGGCCACCGGCCTGGTGGGTCAACTTGCAGGCCAGGCCTGAAGCGACGGTGCAGGTGCGGGGCGAGCATCAGGCCGTTCGGGCGCGTGAAGCGGGCGGCGAGGAACGTGAGCGGTTGTGGAATGCCATCGCTGAAAAGAATTCCGATTATGACCAATACCGCACGTGGACGTCCCGCCGCATCCCGGTGGTGGTGTTGCAAAGCATCAAAGATCAATGAATTGGCGCTTGATCAAAGCTGTTGCAGTGCGGCGCACTCCGTAATGATCCTGGCCGCCACGGCAACTCCGTTCTCACTTTGGATCCTGGCCCCCAACATCCTGGCTCGCTCTTGAACTTCAGCCTGCAGTGCGGATCGAAGTGCCGCCTCTAATTTCTCAGCCGTGAGTTGCTTGCGCGGAATGGGCTGAGGCCCCACCCCCAATTCATGGACCCGCCGCCCCCAGGCGAATTGATCGGTCCCTGAGGGAATGAGGATCGAGGGCACACCCGCCCGCAGACCGGCAGCGGTCGTCCCCGCCCCGCCGTGATGGACCACCGCCGCCATGCGCGGGAATAGCCAGGCATGCGGCGCGCTCTCCAACATGAAGATATTTTCCGGGAGCGTTGCCAGTTTGGACATGCCGCTCCAGCCGGTGGCCAGCACCCCGCGCAGGCCTGCGCGCTGCAAAGCTGCGATCACCAACTCAGTGGTTTGAACCGCACGGCTCGGGTCTCCAATACTGCCAAACCCCACATACACCGGTGCAGGGCCGCTTTGCAAAAAGTCCAATAATTCCTGTGGGGGAGTCCAACCCGCCTCTTCATCCAAAAACCAATAGCCAGTCGTGTGCACATGTTCGGGCCGGTCGGCAGGGGTCGGGAAGACATGCTCACTGCACGAGATGATGGTGGGCAGTTCCCGGGTGGCTTGCTTGCTGAAGGGGCTGCCAAAACCTTTGGGCAAGGCCCCGAATTCCTTTTTCCAGAACGCTTTGAGCGGTGAACTGGAGGCAAACCACATGATCTGTTCAAGGACCTTATGGCTTAGATAATTGAAGCCTTTGCCAAAGCGGGGGCCATCGTAAAAGATCAAGGATGGATATTCACGCGTCGGCGCCATGGGAAAGGGCAACGCCAATACACTGGGGATCTTAAAATGCTGCGCAGCGAAATAGCCCACCGCCGCCCCGGGATGATAAAGCACGATATCCGTATCCCGGCAGGCTTCAAAGAAATCGGCCTGCAGGTCGTACACATAGTCTTTGAGCTTGTTGAAGCTCAACAGCAGTTTCAGCGGATTATCCGCCTGCATGGCCTTGTCGCGATTGACGCTGGCCGCCACCAGCGAGACGTCGCCACGTATGCGGTGGAACTCCAATCCATTGCCGGTGACGAAAGATTCGTAGTTTTGAAAGGCGGCCAGCCGCACGGCATGACCCTGCTTCTTTAATTCCACGCCCAGGGCCACATAGGGCTGAGTATCGCCACGGGACCCCGTGGTCAGGATGCTTATTCTCATCGGTGCTCTTTTCTAAAAATTATTTTGATATCACGAACTCTGAAACAGCTCGACCAGTTTGGTCAGGATGGCTTCGAATTGTTTGGCTTCTTCCCTGCTCAACGCGGACTTGATGAACTTCCCGTACGCCTGCAGGGTCTGAGCCCTGGCTGAGACCAATTGTCTGCCAGGCTCTTTCAAGCTGACATGGAAAGCCCGTTTATCTGTTTTGGAGCGCGTCTTGGCTACAAACCCCAGCTTGATCAGCTTATTGACCCCCACCGTGACAGAGGCCTTGGTAATACGCAGCTTGTGCGCCAGCTGTGTAATGGTCGGGGCTTCCAGGTCATTGATCGCATCAAGGTACTGAAGTTGATGGACGGTCAGTTTCGAAAAGCCCAGATCGTTACCGGCTGCTTTTTGTTGCTGTTTGAGGGAAATCTCCAGGGTGTTGATAAATTCAAGCAGGATCGCTTCCATACCGGCTCCGAAATTAGTTAGTTTGTCTAACTAATTTTACAAGCGCCCGCAATCGTCGTCAAGGTATCAATGTAAATCTTGAATCCTGCTACAATTTGGCCACCAAACTTCAGTCACGAAATTTTTCTTGTTATTGTTGGTTTCGATACGCCCGCCCACGCTTCGACTTCGCTCAGCGCGGCGGGCTACTCAACCACCAGACTATTTATAAAAGGAATCCACACATGACTCAAACCTACGATGCCATTGTCATTGGTGCCGGTGTAATGGGCGCCAGTATTGCCTTCCACCTGGCCGAGCGCGGACTCAGCGTTGCCATCCTTGAACGCAAGGTCACCGCTTCGGGTGCGACCGGTCACTCGAGCGGGCTGGTGCGCATGCATTACGATCTTGCTGCCGAGTCCGAGTTGACATTCAAGAGTTATCAGTTGTATTTCAACAACTGGAAGGAACGCGTGGGCGGGGAATGCGGCTTCCAGCAAACCGGCTTCATGCAGATCGCCAAACGCGAGCACGAAGACAAACTGCGCGGCAACGTTGCCAACCAGCAGAAGATCGGCATCAACACCTCGGTCATCAGTGTGGACGAAGTGCGCAAACTCTTCCCGGACCTGCGCGCCGAGCATTTCGACTATGCCGCCTACGAACCCGATTCGGGCTATGCCGATGCAACCCTCACCACCAACGCGTTCATCGAAGGCGCAAAACGGCACGGGGC
>CAZJMZ010000242.1:0-4618 GCA_964547115.1 uncultured Anaerolinea sp.
CGACCAGCCCTGGCAGGAACATGCGGTCTAGTGAGATCATCAACAACACATCCCCGACCAGTGAAAGCAGAATACCAATTCCAAACCATGACAGCGC
This sequence comes from uncultured Anaerolinea sp., assembly GCA_964547115.1. GTDB lineage: Bacteria > Chloroflexota > Anaerolineae > Anaerolineales > Villigracilaceae > Defluviilinea. Next base: position 98 of record CAZJMZ010000242.1, read on the forward strand.
CCCGGCCAACCCGGCTGAAGTCCATAGCCAGAGGAAGAGGCAAACCATCACGGCTGGCTTGGCGAGATATTCCAAACGCGGTTGATTCGTACGCAAGGCGAACGCCTCGAGCGCGGCAAAGAGCAAAGCGGCAAAGAGGAACAGGGTCATATCGGTCTCCGTTGAGCCTATCGTACCATGCCGTGCTATACTGCGGGCATGGCACCCAATACTGTCTATCTCCATTGGACCCCCGCTGACGAATTCATGCTCAGCGATAATGACGATCATCGAATACCGATGAAAAAGCCCAAAGGTGTAAAACCATCAGACCTGTTATCGATGGCTTTGATCGGTTGTTCTTCGTACGATGTGGTGGAAATTCTGCAGAAGCAACGCCAGAACCTGCAGGAACTGCGCGTGACGGCTGAAAGCACCCAGGACGATACACCGCCTTGGCGCTTTCGCAGGATCCACATCCGGTATCAGGCAGTAGGCCGGGGCATCGATGTGGAAAAACTACGCAAGGCCGTGCAGATCAGCGAGGAGAAATATTGCTCGGTATACGCCACCCTGAAAGATGCGATTGAGATTACGCATGAAGTGGAAGTGGTGGAGGGATAGTCTCTGAACCAAGAACGGAGCGCGCAATGTTTCATTGCGCGCTCCGTTTATTTTCCAACCAACAAGTTTAACTTCGTCCACAATGGCGGGCCGAGGATCAACAACCCGACCAGCACCGCGGAGAGCGCCGCCACCAACACGGCTGCCGCGCCCACATCCTTGCCCACCTTGGCCAGCGGATGTTTCTCAGGGCTGGCCAGGTCCACCACGGCTTCGATGGAAGTGTTGATGAATTCGGCGGTGAAGACCATGGCAATGGTCAGCACCAACACAGCCCAATCGCGCGGCGGCAGGCCGACCCACAACCCGACAAGCAGGACCGCCGTTGCCGCCACGGAATGGATCCAGGCGTTGTGTTGGGTCTTGAGCACATAGGCCCAGCCGCGAAATGCGTGACCGAACGAGACGATGCGGGAGGTAATGAATTCTTTGAGGGTCATGGGGTTGTTGCTTATGTCACTCTGAGCGTAGTGAAGAGTTTCTCATCCGCCAGGAAGGAGATTCTTCGGCTGCAATGGGGCCAGGACATTACTCCCTCAGAATGACATGCTTTCCTTATTCTTCCCGGATTTGCACATCATTCAGCCCAAGCTTTTTCAAGATCTCGGCTTGCGCCTTCCACATCTGCGCTTTCTCTTTAGGCTGGCCATGGTCATGCCCGAGCAGGTGCAACACGCCATGTACCACCAGCAACTGCACTTCGGCTTCGAGCGAGTTCCCGGCTTGTTTGGCACCTTTGCGCGCATAGGGGATCGAGATGAGGATATCGCCCAGGTACGAAGAACCAGTTTCCGGGTCAAGTGTTGACCCGTCGGGTTCGGAGGCGGGAAAAGAAAGCACGTCGGTGGGGGCGTCGATTCCCAGATAGTCCCGGTTCAGTTGGCGCAGGCGGCGATTGTCCGTCAGCACGATGGTGAGCTCCGCTTTGGTGGAGCCGGTCTGGTGTTTGAGGGCGGCCCTGGCGGCGCGCTCGATGAGTTCGGAGGGAAAATCGTATTTCGATTCGATGGTGAGCATGGTCGGTCTCTCTATTTCTTTGGCGCAGTGGCCACATTCTCCAGCGCCGAAGGTTCCTTGGGATAGGTGATGCGCGGATGATAGGCTCCGCGCAGCACGGTGACGAACGCTTCGGTGATGATGCTGAGGTCGCGCGCAGTGAGCGGAGTGTTATCGAGCTGCCCCTGCTTTTGCGCGCTTTCGATGGTGCTTTGCACGATCTTGCGGATGTCATCCTCGGTTTGCGGACGTTGGGCGCGGGCCCGCGCTTCGGAGCCATCGGCCAGCATCAGCAGGGCGGTTTCGCGGGTGCGCGGCCGGGGACCCGGGTAACGGAATTTTTCGGCGTCCACTTGGGATGCATCGCCGCCCGCCTTTTCGAGCGCCTGGTTATATTGGTAACGCGTGATGGTGGTACCGTGATGTTCGAGGATGAAATCGTCGATGCGGCGCGGCAGGCGGTGCTTGCGGGCCATGACCACACCATCGGTGACGTGCGCCACGATCGCAGCCGAAGCCGTGACTGGGTCGAGGTCTTCGTGGGTGTTCATTTCACCCTGGGGCTGGTTCTCGATGAAGAACATCGGGTTGAGGGCCTTGCCCACATCATGGAACATGGCACCCACGCGCGTGAGCAGCGGGTCGGCGCCGATCTGTTCGGCGGCCTGTTCGGCCAGGTTCGCCACTTGCAGGCTATGCTGGTATGTCCCCGGGGCGTTGCGCAGGAAGAACTGTAATAGCGGAAAGTCAGGACGCGAGATCTCGATCAGTTGCAGGGCCGTGGTGAGCCCCAGGCTTTGGGCGAGGAAGTATTGCAGCACCAGCGCGAGACTCGAAGAAGCCAGCCCGTTGAAGATGGCCGCGCCGGTTAGTTGCAGCAGCGCCACATAATCCATTTGTGTGAACGGCAGGCGAAAGGCGATCAACATGGCAATGCCCGCGCTGACGATCGCCGCCCCGGCGCGGAAGAACGTCCACACACGGCGGGCCGAGCCCAGCACCAGTACGCCCGTCAGTGAGGTGGCGAGATAGTAGGGCATCAGGTCGAGCGTGTTGGGCAGGGCATACGGCGCGAGCAGGGCAGCCGCCAGGGCGAACACAATGCCCGCCTCCACACCGAACAGGGTTGCGATCAACAGGCCCATCGCGGGCAGTGGAAAGGCATACGGCAGAACCGTCCGCCCGGGGATCAGCAGGCGCGCGCCCACCACGAACACCACAAAGATGACCGCCACCACCACCAGGCTTCGGGCATCCAACAGGAACGGCAGGCGTCGCCGCGAAAAATACAACGCCACGTAGCCACCCACCATCACCACCAAGGCACCCGCCCCGGCATAATCCTGCCACGGACTGGCCTGGTCGATCAGCCCGGCCTGTTGCAAGGCCTCGATCTGGGCCGCCGAGAGGATCTGTCCGCGCAGGACGATGATCTCGCCTGCCTTGTATTCTTCGATGACGGACGCCACCGCTTCACTCGCCGACCTTCGAGCTGCCTCCGTCAGATCGGCGCTGTACACGCTGTTGGCGGTGACGTAGGTGGTCACGAGGTCTGCCACCAGCGCGGCCTGTTCCTCGTTGAGCGAAAGACTCACCAGCGAGGGCACACTGCGCCGCACCGTATCCACATCCACATCGCGGATGCTGCGCCGCATGACCTGTTCCAGCACGCTCAACGCCTCCTGCTGGATCACATCCCAGCGGGCGGAGGGCAGGGCGAGAATGCTATCGATCGTGGCAGGGGCCAGTGCCAGGTCGGAGAGCGAGGCGATATCGGAGCGTTTTTGTTCGGGAGATGCGTTTTCGTCGTCGCGGGTGAGGGTGATATATTGCAGCGAGGCGCGCAGGCGTTCGATCTGACGCCGGGCAATTCCCGGGTCGGGCGAAGCGTAGACGGGCGCCACGGCGCTTTCGGCGGCGAGGCGGGCTTCCTGGGTCCGCACTTCGCTCACGTAACGGAGTCCTTGCGGGGCCTGAAAACTATTGGGCGAAACATCCCCCACCCGCAACGAAACCGTGGTGGCGTTGAGCAGCGGCAGGACCAGCGCGCCGTACGCAATGAGGCCGGTCAGTGCCACCAGGGTGAATTGCAACAGTTTGATGCGGGCCGGGGTGGGGCGGTGTCGTGCAGAAATGATCCCCATGCTGTTTATTTGCTCCCGCAGGGCGCATGGCCCTGCGGATGAATACGAGCAAAACTAGGATGCATCTTATTTTGGTTGGAGCAGTTCCTTGACCGTGGCGCTGACCATGTCGTTGGGGGCCTTGCCTGCCACCTTCGGCATGACCAGCTTCATCACCTTGCCCATATCGGCGGGCGAGGCGGCTCCGGCCTCGGCGATGGCGGCCTGCACAATGGCGCGCAATTCCTCGGCGGGCATGGCCTTGGGCAGGAAGGTTTCGATGATCTGGATCTCGGTCTCGTTGGCGGCGATCAGGTCGGCGCGGTTGGCTTTTTGGGCCTCGGCCAGCGCCTCGCGGCGGTTCTTGATCTCCTTTTGCAGGAGCGCCATCACGGCAGTGTCATCCAGTTCGATGCGCTTATCCACCTCGGCCTGTTTGACGGCGGCGAGTGCCATGCGCAACGTGCGCTTGCGGACCTCGTCCCCGCTCTTCATGGCGTCTTTGAGGGAGTCGTTGAGTTGGTTTTTGAGTGTCATGGAGGGGATTATACCTGTATCCTGTCCCTGTGCATTGGGCTGAACTGGCCTGTAATAGAAAGGCCATGCCTGGGCCGGGCGGGTGTGACATGGCTGAAATAAAGTGCTAGAATAACCGCCTATGTTCCTCTTCTACTTCTCCATTATTCTTGCCATTTGCTCGAGCGCCCTGTATCATTTTGTCGCCAAGAGCACACCCTCCAATGTGAACTTTACCGTATCCCTGCTGGTGACCTATGCCGTGGCCTTTCTCGTGACCTTG
>CAZJMZ010000243.1:0-4609 GCA_964547115.1 uncultured Anaerolinea sp.
ACGCCGACCGCGATGTGGTCTGCAACATCTTCGAGAACGGTGGCACCAATCCGCTGGAAGGTGGTGCGTTTGTGGTACAAATCGCCCAGAAGATGCGCAAGCACCAGGCCTCTGGTGTAAAGTTGAAGACGGCAGGCTAATCAAGCAATTCCGCTGGTTGAGTAGGCGGTGGTTGTCCGCCGTATCGAAACCAGCACTAAGCAAAGCAATTTCTGTTCGAGAAGTACTTTTGTAAACTGGTGGTCTCGACTGCTTGCGCTCGACCACCGAGGACTAAAAGATTATGGCAATCCTCGACCCTCTCTTTGGCACTCCGCTCGCCGTGCAACTCATCCCGCAGGTGGACCGTAACTTCGCGGAACATCTCAAGCTGCGTGACGACCAGCGCTCCATCGGTCTGATCAGTGTGGATAATGACGATGCCACCTACACCGCCATCGACGAAGCGACAAAGGTGGCCGACGTGGAAGTGGTGTATGCGCGCTCGTTCTATGCCGGCGCCAAGCACACCTCCGGAAAATGGTCAGGCGAGATCATGGCCATTCTGGCCGGACCCGACCCGGCTGAAGTCAGAGCCGGGCTCAATGCGGCGGTGGATTACATCAAGACGAAGGCCATCTGGTATTCCGCGAACGATGATGATTCCATCGCGTTCTTCCCGCATGTCATCTCGCGCACGGGATCGTATCTTTCGGGTGTGTGCAACATCCCCCTGGGCAGCCCGATCGCGTATCTGGTGGCGACGCCGAACGAAGGCCTCGTAGCACTGGATGCCGCGCTTAAGTCTGCGAATGTGTCCATCTGTGCTTTGACCATGCCGCCCTCCGAGACGAACTACATGGGCGTGATGCTCACCGGCGACCAGCCGGCCTGCCATGCGGCGGCAATGGCGTTTCAGAACAAGGTGCTAGAGGTTGCGGCAAATCCGATTAATTACTAACCTGTCATTGCGAGCCCGACAGGGCGAAGCAATCTCCTAGTTACGAAAAGATTGCTTCGTCGCTTTGCTCCTCGCAATGACATGAGGAAACCCTATGACCGAACTCGACAAAGACCTGCTCTCCATTCAAGAAGCCCGCACCCTGGCCACCCAGGCCCGGGATGCCCAGCGGAAATTTTTGCATGCCACCCAGGCCGAAGTGGATCGCATCTGTGCCGCGATGGCGCAGGCGGCCGCCGATGCTGCGGTAACGCTCGGCAAAATGGCGAACGAAGAGACGGGTTATGGCGTGCCCGAACACAAGACCCTGAAGAACCTGCTCGCTTCACAATTGCTGTGGGAGGAGATCAAGGATGTCCCCACGGTGGGTGTGATTCGCAGCAACAAAGAAAAGGGGACCTATGACATTGCCTGGCCAATGGGTGTGGTCTGCGCGTTGACCCCTTCCACCAACCCGACCTCGACCACGATGTTCAAGACGCTGATCGCGGTCAAGGCGAAGAACGGCATCGTCATCGCGCCGCATCCGTTTGCGGCCAAGTGTTGTGCGGAGACGATCCGCATCATGGCAGAAGCAGGGGAGCGGGCGGGGATGCCCAAAGGCCTGATCGCGTGCATGACGAATGTGACTTTGCCCGGTACACAAGAGTTGATGAAGCACAAATACGTGGCCTTGATCCTGGCCACGGGCGGCTCGGATATGGTGCGGGCGGCGCACTCGGTGGGCAAACCGGCTTATGGGGTTGGCCCTGGTAATGTGCCGGCCTATGTGGACCGCTCGGCAGATATTCCGAAAGCCGCGAAGTATATCGTGGCGTCCAAGGCCTTCGATCATTCGGTCATTTGTGCCACCGAACAGGCGGTGATCGCCGACCGGCCCATTGCGGCGCAACTCGAAGAGCTGATGAAAGCCGAAGGCGCGTATTTTGTCGATGACAAGACCAAAGCCATTTTGGCAAAGAATTTATTCGTGGGGCATTTACCGAACCCCAAAAGCGTGGGCAAGAGCCCACAGCAGTTGGCGCAACAGTACGGTTTCAGCGTGCCGGATTGGGCCCGTATTCTCGTGGTGCGGCTTGATAGTGTTGGCCCGCAAGAGCCACTCTCCGGTGAAAAGCTCACCACGGTACTCGGCTGGTACGAAGTGGATGGCTGGGAGGCAGGTTGTGAACGTTCGCTCGAAATGATCAACTACGGCGGCCGCGGACATTCGCAGGTCATCCATGCGCGCGACGAGAACGTCATCATGCAGTTCGGGCTGGAGAAGCCCGTCTTCCGCATCGTGGTCAACACCTTCGGCACGCTCGGCACCACCGGTTTCACCACCGGCCTGATGCCCTCCATGACCCTCGGCTCAGGCGGCGTGGGCGGTGCGATCACCGGCGATAACATCACCGTGCATCACATGTATAATATCAAACGGCTTGCGTATGAAATTCGGACTGCGCCGGACGCGGCCTTCTCGCCCGGTTCGACCGATACACAGGCTGCACGCTCGGCCTACACCGGACGCGCGCCTCTTTCTTCGTCTGAGCCTGCTTCGGTTTCAGGCGCCGACTCTCAAGTGGAAGAGATCGTGCGCAGGGTGCTGATGGAGCTGAAGAAATGATCCGTTGGTCGAGCACAAGCAGTCGAGACCAACATGTAAGCAAAGTTGTTTTGGTTAGTGGTGGTTTCGATACGGGCGACAACGAACGTCGCCACTACTCAACCACCGGGATACGAATGTTAGACGCTTGATGTGAGCGATCGAAGTCTTTTCGATCCTTCACATCCGATGTCTAATCGGAAAAACTTATCTCAAAGGAGATGTAAGCCATGCCAGTAGATGTTGCAATGATCGCCCTTGGAATGGTCGAGACCAAAGGTCTCGTCGGCGCCATTGAGGCCGCCGATGCGATGGTCAAAGCCGCGAACGTGACGCTGATCGGCAGTGAGTATGTCGGTGGTGGGTTCGTGACCGTGATGGTGCGCGGAGATGTGGGTGCCGTGAAGGCCGCCACCGATGCCGGCGCCGCTGCGGCGAAGCGTGTCGGTGAATTGGTCTCGGTCCATGTGATCCCGCGCCCGCACAACGACGTGGAAATGATCCTGCCCCAGAACACCCGTGGTTCCTTTGGTGGCCGCAACAAGGAAAGCAAATAGGCACCGGGTAAACCAGGTACACAAGTAAAAAGGGAGACAAGTAGGCGCGCGCTGCGTGCATACCTGTTTGCCTGTTTACGTACCCACTCCCGCTCATGCCACGTCAACTTTTCACCGCGGAGGATATCCGGCGGCTCGCGCGCGAACGTGCGGGTCCGCTTGTGCTCGCGCCGGACGATATCGTCACGCACGAGGCGCAGGATGTGGCCTTTGCGCTCGGGGTGAAAATGATCCGGGAAACGGGAGCAGGCTCCGGCTTGGAGCGAGGCGCGAGTCCGGTCGTCTCGTCGGATCTGCCGCCGCTCAAGGTCGTGCGGATGGCTGGCGTGCAGGTGGAGCCGTTCCTGGAGGGCAAGACCACCCCGGGGACGAACGTCTGGCTGAAGGACGTGGTGGTGACGCAGGACCGGTCGCCGATGGGTGCCGGCTATATGTCGCTCGACAAAGGCGAGATGCAGTGGACGCTGACGTATGACGAGATCGACATTGTGCTCGAAGGTGAGCTGGTCATCACGCGCGGCCAGGAACAGGTGCGCGGCAAGACCGGCGATGTCATCTATATCCCGAAGGGTTCCAGCATCACCTTTGGAACGCCCAGCTGGACAAAATTTGTGTATGTGGTATTTCCGGTGAATTGGAACGAGAAGTAAGACGGGAATGTTGCTGAAGGATGAGTGATGAATCAAGAACTGGCTAGCCTGCTCACCCGCACCGACCAGATCATGGCCGGCGCGAATGGCTGGCATCCGGACCCGGACCTGTTGCTGCCGAACGGCGTGTATCGCGGCACGGTGCACGTGGGCGTGGACCTGGGTACGGCTTACACGGTGCTGGTCGTGCTCGATGAGCATCACCAGCCGATCGCGGGTGAGTACCAATTCGCGCAAGTGACGCGCGACGGGCTGGTGGTGGACTTTGTGGGCGCGGTGGACTTGTTGCGCAAGATGAAGGCCAATGTGGAGCGCAAGCTGGGTTTTACGTTGACCTCGGCAGCCTCGGCCTACCCGCCCGGGGTGCCGCAGGCGGAGGTGCGCGCCACAGCCAATGTGCTGTACGGCGCCGGGTTGGAATGCACCGGGTTGATCGATGAGCCGACCGCTGCCAACAATGTGTTGCAAGTGCGCGATGGCGCGATCGTGGATGTGGGCGGCGGCACGACCGGGATCGCCATCTTCAAGGATGGGGAGGTGGTGTACACGGCCGATGAAGCCACCGGCGGTACGCACTTCTCGCTGGTGATCGCCGGCGCAACCGGAACCAGTTTTGAGGCGGCGGAGGCGCTCAAGAAAGACCCAAAAGAGCAGACCCGCCTGTTCCCGATCATCCGCCCGGTGATGGAGAAGGTTGCCTCCATCGTCACCCGCCATATGCAGGACCACGCCGTGGACCGCATCTACCTCGTGGGCGGGACGTGCGCCTACCCGGGCATGGCCAAAGTGATCGAAGAATACACCGGCATCGAAACCGTGTTGCCGGGCAACCCGCTGTTCGTAACGCCGCTGGGTATTGCGATGGAGAATTAAA
>CAZJMZ010000244.1:0-2624 GCA_964547115.1 uncultured Anaerolinea sp.
TGGCGGGCGGCACATCATCGATCTCCCAAACCCGTTCACCCGATTCAGCCTGCCCAGAGGCAAGGTAGAAATCCACGGCTTCGGCGGTGGGCGCGCGTTTGATGAGTTGGCCCTTTTTGAGAACGATGGCTTCCTGCGTAAGGCGCAGAATAGCGGACATGTTGTGACTCACAAACAGCACCGTGCGTCCCTGCTGTGCCACGTCATTCATCTTGCCAAGACACTTGCGCTGGAACTCGGCATCGCCCACGGCAAGCACTTCATCCACCACCAGGATCTCCGGTTCGAGATGCGCCGCCACGGCAAACGCAAGGCGCAGGTACATGCCGGAAGAGTAACGCTTGACCGGCGTATCAATGAACTGCCCCACTTCAGAGAAATCCACGATCTCATCGAACTTGCGGTCGATCTCGGCGTTCTTCATGCCGAGGATCGCGCCGTTCATATAGATGTTCTCACGCCCGGTCAATTCAGGGTGGAAGCCGGTACCCACTTCGAGCAGGGAACCGACCCGTCCGCGCACGGTGACGGTGCCGGTAGTGGGCTCGGTAACGCGCGAGAGGATCTTGAGCAGGGTGCTTTTCCCGGCGCCGTTCCGCCCCACAATGCCCAGCACCTTGCCTTCTTCCAGATCGAAGGAAATATCCTTCAACGCCCAGATCAGGGAAGTGGTGGCTGCGCCGCGCATGCCCTGCCCACGCAGGGCGCGATAAATACGCACGGGGGTCGTGAGCGTATCCATGATCACATCACGGAACATATTGTATTGGAACTTCTGCTGCGCCGCGCCGATCTTGTATTGTTTGCCGAGATTTTTAACTGAAATGGCTGTCGTCATTTTAAATCGTGTCCGCGAAAGTTTTTTCCATGTTGCGGAAGTAGTACAGTCCGCTGATGAGGATGAGCACGGCGATGCCGACAGAGATCCACAATCCAGCATCGGGACCGTTTCCCACCCCCAGCAATGCCCAGCGGAAACCATTCACCACACCGGCCATCGGGTTGAGGGAATAGACCAGTTGCCACTTTTCTGAGATCAAGTTCGAGGAGTATGCCACCGGGCTGATGAAGAACCAGAATTGGGTCAGGAACGGCAACGCATAGTTCACGTCCCGGTACTGCACATTGATGGCAGAGAGCCACAACGCCACCCCCAGGGCCGTGATGATCGCCAGAAGGAGAAAAGCTGGCAAGGCCCAGATGACATTGATCGTGGGCGTGACACGATAATAGATCATCATGCCGATCAGCACCATGAACGCAATGACGAAATCCACCAGTCCTGAGAGCACTGAAGCGAGCGGCAATACCAGTCGCGGAAAATAGATCTTGGAGACCATGTTCTGGTTGGAGGTCAGTGAGCGCGAGGCCTGATTTAATGCGGCTACGAACAGACCCCATGGCAAAAGCCCCGCAAAGGTAAAGATCGGATAGGGGATGTTCCCATCGGTCTTGAGTTTGGCGATGCCACCGAACAGGACCGAGAAGACGATCATGTTCATGATGGGCTGGATGACCGCCCAGGCCGCGCCGAGCATGGTCTGCTTGTAGCGCACTTTGACTTCGCGCCAGACCATGAAGTAGACCAGTTCGCGATAGGTCCACAGGTCGCGCAGGTTGAGCGCAGCAAAGCCCCTGGTGGGTTGGATGTAGATGGTCGTGGGTTCGTGTTTGATGAGTTCAGTCATACTTGGGTTTCCAGGTTTGAAGGTTTGAATGTTAGGATGTTTTAACTTGCAAACCTTCTAACGGATCTTTTCCCGATTTGCCTTGAACCACTCGATCGTTCGCCGCAGGCCTTCTTCGAACGGGACCTGCGCGCTCCAGCCGAATAACTCCTTCGCGCGGGTGACGTCGAGTCCGCGGCGGGGCTGGCCGTTGGGTTTATCGGTCTGCCAGACGATCGCACCGTGAAAACCGGTCAACTTCACGACCAGTTCGGTCAGGTCTTTGATGGAGATCTCATAGCCCGAGCCCAGGTTCACGGGTTGGTCGCCGTTGTATTTCTCAGCGGCGGTGACAATGCCATCGGCGGCATCTTCCACATACAGGAATTCACGGGTCGGCGAGCCATCTCCCCAGGCGGGCATTTCCTTATCGCCGCGTTCGCCTGCTTCAATCGCCTTGCGGATCAACGCCGGGATGACGTGTGACGTTTGCAAGTTGAAGTTATCGCGCGGGCCGTACAGATTCACCGGCAACAGATAAATGGCATTGAAACCATATTGCTGGCGATAGGTCTGCGCCTGCACCAGCATCATCTTCTTGGCGAGGCCGTAAGGGGCGTTGGTCTCTTCGGGGTAGCCGTTCCAGATATCGTCTTCCTTGAATGGGACGGGAGTGAACTTGGGGTAGGCACAGACGGTGCCGGTGGCCACGAACTTGCCCACACCACGCTTATAGGCGTGATGCATCAACTCCACCCCCATGATCATATTGTCGTAAAAGAACTCGGCAGGATGTTCGCGGTTCGCGCCGATGCCGCCCACGTTCGCGGCGAGATGGATGACCATCACGTTCGCAGGGTCCACGCCGGCGAGGGCATTATTGTACAAGCGCTCGATGGCCTCCCGCTGGGTCAGGTCATAATCCTTTTTGCGGGGGATGAAGATATCGGTCGCACC
>CAZJMZ010000244.1:2724-4581 GCA_964547115.1 uncultured Anaerolinea sp.
CGAATATGCACGAACGAACGCGAATAACCGCGCTGGTAGATGATCAACTCGCGTTTGGTGAAGGCTTCCAGGACGAACTGGTTGACGATCAGGTCGAAACGCGTGCGCGGCGAAATGCCATACAGCGTGGCAAAGCGGAACAGCAACGGCGCACATGCCGCATCCTTTTGCGAGAGCAGGTATTCCTCAGACGCGATCTTGGTCTCGGCATACAATGACTGCGGATTCAGCGGTGACTCTTCCGTCACCGGCTTGCCATCCGCACTCAAGCCGTAATTGCTATAGGTGGACGCGAACACGAATCGTTCCACGCCCAGGTCTGCCGCCTGCCCGAAGACCATTTTCGTGGCCTCGACGTTGTACTTCCACGCCACCTGCTTCCCCACGGCCTGACACGCCGGGAACCCGACGATCGCCGCCAGATGGACCACGGCATCAGGCTTCTGCCACTCAGGCTTGAGCGCGTCTTTGACGGCGCGTTTCTCGGTCACATCGGTTTTGACAAAGTGAAAGTTGGGGTGCGGCAAAAAGGACACCAGCGACTCACCACCGAAGAGCAACGAGTCGAGGACGGTGACCTGATAATTCTGGCGGAGCAGTTCCGAGGTCAGGAGCGAGCCGATATAGCCCGCGCCGCCGGTGATGAGGATGTGTTTCATGCGTCCGAATCCATTTTGAGGGTCACCTTGAAGCCATCCACCACCAGGGCGGGGACATTTTTGTCGGTGACGACCTCGATCTCCTGCTCAAGGCAGGTCAGGCGGCAGATATCGGCCACATCGCCTTTGCCCACGATGCGGATGCTGTTGTACCCGGCCTTTTGCACCTGCACGATGGCATCACGCACGCGGGTGCGGACGCGGCGATAGAGCGTGAAGGAACGCTCGACATAATCGATCGCCAGGCGGGCACGCAGAGCGATGCCTTCAGGGGTGATGATGTAGCGCAGCTTCTTGCGTTCGGCGCGCATGACCTTGACATAGCCTTTGGAGATCAGGCGTTTGAGATGCCAGTTGACCGTGCCCACCGCCACGCCCAGTTGTGTGGCGAGGGTGGATTGATTGACATCGGGGTCGTTTTCAATGTTCTCTAAGAGGGTGAGTTCGCGGAGTTCTTCGTTTGTCGATTCCATACCAATTCACATTTCCAAAATTCAGTCACTGAATTATAACTGCGAATGGGCGGGTGTCAACCAGGGGATTCAGGCAGGGCCATTCCTTAACGGCGTCAGAGGGTACAATCGCAGGCACGGAGCGCTGCTATGAAAATTTTCAAGGCCACACGCAAATACGAAGAATGGCTCAGGGAACAGCTGGGCGTGTTCGAGGACGACCTGTCTTTCAAGGCGAAGAAACTGGCGGAGGACCCTTCAGCATTCCTGCGTGGGACGTTCTATCGCTGGATGCAGTTGCTGCCGGAGGTCTGCCGCAAGGCCGCGCAGGCGCCGGAGGTGCTGGCGGTGGGCGACCTGCATGCCGCCAATTTTGGGACGTGGCAAAACGCCCGCGGCGAGTTGGTATGGGGCATCAATGACTTCGACGAGGCTGCGCCGCTCCCCTACACCTTTGACCTGATCCGGCTGGCTGTCAGTGTGGCGGTGGCTGGGGACTCGCAGGAGCTGGCTACGGGGTTGGAAGAGGCGTGCGAGTCCATTTTGGAGGGCTATCGGGCGAGTCTGGAGGCGGGTGGACGCGCGATCCTGTTAAATGAGGAACAGGCCTGGCTGAGGGATGTGTACCTGCAGGGCGGCAGATCAGCGGAGGCCTTCTGGGAAAAACTGGAAAGACTGCCCGATATTGAGTTCGAGATTCCCGAGGCGGCGCGGATCGCGTTGGAGGCGGCCCTGCCGAAAGGCGC
>CAZJMZ010000245.1:0-4563 GCA_964547115.1 uncultured Anaerolinea sp.
CGGGCAGGTCGATCACGGTCCAGCGCTGCTGGCCGTTCCCCGTATCCACAGCCGCGCCGCTCACCGACCACAACGATGCGGGCGTCACCTGCGCTGCGGCTTGATACAAGACACTGAGCGAGGCCGGGGCAAGCACGTTTCCCCAGGCCAGTCCGCGCAGGCGGCCGGGGAAAGGCGTCACCGGTTGCAGTGGGTTACCGGTCAGGTCGTAGCGCAGGAGGAAGTTCGCATTCGGGGCCGGGACGGTGGTGAGCAACTGGTCGCCGCGCGGGCTCCAGGCTGGGTAATCACCGTCACCCACCCACAAGGCCGGGACGTTGCCGCGTGCGGACTCCCAGAGGTAGATGCCATTACGCCCCACGCCTTGTCCCTGTGAAGACCATGCCAGCCGAGTCCCATCCGGCGACCAGACCGGGTGTGACTCAGCGGCGAATTCGGTCTGGCTCAAGTTCGTGAAGCGTTCGTTGCCGGTGATATCCAGATTCGCGAGCGTCACTTCGCCCTTGGAGATAAAGGCGATCGCCCGCCCGCCGGGGGACCAAACAGGAGAATAATCGGCTTCTGGTGAAGCGGTCAGTTGAATGGTATCGGTGGCCGGCGCACCTGCGGGGCCGACCACGATCTCAAGGTTGTCGTTGAGATAGGCTTCATATACAAGGAACGAACCATCCGGCGACCAGGACGGTGCGCCTTCATATTGAGGTGTATCCGTGAGCGGCGTGACTGCGCCGGTGGCCAGTTCGAGTGTGTAGAGGTCCCAGTAGCCATTGCGGTTGGAGGCGAAAGCCACCAGGCGTCCATCGGGGCTGATGGCGGGGGTAATATCATCCCATTCACCGGAGGTCAGGCGCGTGAGGGGCAGGCCTTCGGGGCTGTAGGCAAAGAGGTGGGCAAAGCCGTTCTCTTCGAAAGAGAACAAGACCAGCGGCTGTGAGCCGGGCGGCAGGGTGGGCAGGGTTTCGGGTGTGGAGGTGCTGTCAGGCTGCGGGGTGGCCAGCAACGTATCAGGTGCAGGCGTGGCAGTAGACGAGGCGGAACACCCCAGCAATGAGAGGCCCAGCAGCAGAATCAGGCCAAGGAGCAGAATAGGAGAAAAATGCTTGCGCATGAATCAGGCAGGTTGGGAGGGATCAGGTTCCGGCGTGGGCGGAGGCGGGGTGACGTCAAAGGAAAAGGTGAGCGGCTCTTTTGCGGGTCCATCTGGATAATACAGCCTGGCTTCGAGCGTGTAGGGGTTTTGCAACTCGCCGCGGATGTGCATGGTGAACTCAAGCTTCCAACTCATCGGCTCGACGATCGTGGTCGAAGCGACCTCCTCCCCATCGGCGCCGCGGAGCGTCACCTCAATGTGCGGGCGTTTCTGGAATGGCGTGACTTCAATGTTGACACGCAGGCGGTACCCATCGGGATACGGCTCGGCTTTAAGCGAGAGAATGTTCGTCTCTTCGGGAACCATGCGGTTCAAGTTGTCTTCGGGGAAAAAGAAATCCATAGTCCACTTCCCCCTCTCCGGTGGGAGAGGGCAGGGTAAGGGTCATTCGTCGAACAGGAATGTCGCTTCCGAGTACAGGCGCACGCCCTTCTTTTTCACGCGTTGTTCGATCCAGTGATCGAGATAGGCCTGCTTGTATTCCACCGACTTGCCACTCGAAAGTTCGTGCAACGGGTAGTTCAAATGCAGCGCACGCGGTGAGACCGTGAAGCGTGTGATGCCGGTGGGCAGCACCACAGATTGCGCGGCCAGCTTCAACACGGTCTTGATCTTGAAATTGGGGAAGATGATGAGCGCCGTCAGGTCGGGGTAGATACTGCGGAAGGTTTCGATCAGGGTCTGGCTGGTGCGGTCAAGCGAAGCACTGGTTTTGTAGGTATTGACGACCTTGTGCAAGGTGGCGATGTGGGTCGGCAGGTCGCTGGGCGTTTCTTTCAATATATAGAAACTACCGTCCGGTAAACGTACCTGCACCGGCACGTATTTCGGCGCATCGAGCGATTTACGCGTATTCACCTTCACCAGCTCGAGCTCGCCGATCTTGCGCAGGCGGCTGACCAGCGTCTTGGTGCTCATTCCCCAAGTCACATGATTCCAGGTTTGCAGGTTCACGTTGGGGTTGGTCACATCCACCACCTGCGCCACAATGTGCGGGAACTCCATCTCGCGCAGGGAAGTGACGCGGTTCGCACCATCGAGCACCATGTAGCGGCTCGAACCATCCATCAACGGCATCACGATCGGCGGGTTGCGCATGATGCCCGCCGCGCGCAGTTTCTCCACCAATGGCAGGGTGCGCTGGTTGTCGTGGTCTTCGTGCAGGATCAAACTTTCAAGCGGCAGGATGCGCAGGGTGGGAAGGTTGGGAATCATCGGGCGAAGGATACCATACAACAATCCGGCGTCAAACATCCAAAAGTTTCAGGGCGGTGGCAAAGTCCTGTGGGTGTTCGGCCGTGAACATGAGTTGTTCATTGGTCATGGGATGGGCAAAGGTCAGTGTATGCGCATGCAACGCCGGGCGCGCGATCACAGCGGTTGTAGACGCGCCATACAGGACATCCCCCAACAATGGATGCCCCAACGCCTGGGCATGGACTCTGATCTGATGCGTACGTCCCGTCAGCGGCGACGCTTCCACCCAAGCCGCAGCCTGATACGGTTTCAAGAGCCTGAAGCGTGTCTCAGACGGTTTACCACCCCGGTCATCCACCACCGTCCGATGCTTGTGCCCCACATTGACCCGCAACGGAAAGCGCGTGGTCTTCTCGGTCCATTTCGGAGTGCCCTCCACAATGGCATGATAGACTTTGTGCGCTTCATGCCGCTCGAACTGCATATTCAAGGCCCGATGCGCCTCCGCCGTCCGTGCAAAGACCATCACCCCACTGGTCACCTTATCCAACCGGTGCACGACCCAGACCTTGCCATGCTCCGCCTCCAGCAATTTCACCAGGTACGGCGCGTCCTGGTCCCAGCCATCGGGCAGCACCGGCAGCCCGGCCGGTTTGTTGAGCACGATCAATGCTTCATCGAGATGCAGGATTTCCATGCATGAATTGTAGCATCGAGGGAACAAAAATCCATGCCCGGCGTCTTTGAGATAAATCAATTTTTGGAGAGTTTTGAAATGAAGAAACTTGTACTCATCGCCCTGACCCTGCTCATGCTGACAGCCTGCGCCGGAGGCCCATCCGCCTCTGTGGAAGGAACCTGGAAACTGGTCTCGTATGGACCGGCTAATGAGCAGACCGCTGCCATGCCAGATGTGGACACCACCATCGAATTCAAGGATGGACAGGTCAGTGCCAATGTGGGCTGCAACGGTATCGGTGGAGAATATGTTGTGGATGGCTCCAACGTGAGCTTCAACAATATGATCTCGACCATGATGTTCTGTGAAGGCCAGGTCGGGGAGCAGGAAATGGCTCTGGTCGGTATCATGAGTGGTTCAACCACTTTTGAGTTGACCGGCACCACTCTGACCATCACCTCCACCGACGGCTTGTCTGCGCTGGTGCTGGAAAAGAAATAATCCACCCACACAAAAACAGCCAGAGACAAATGTCTCTGGCTGTTTGCTTTTAACTGCTGGCCCCGGAGTATTGCTTCAACCCCGCCTTCCACACGCGGGAGGCGATGAAGAAACTGATGATGCTCACAGCCATAAAGGTGACCACCTGCGGGCTGTTCAGGTCACCACGCAAGGCTTGCAAAGGAATAGTCGTTGCCACAGCAATGGGAATGACGAAAGTGACGATGATCCGCAGCCAGACGGGGTAGACCGTGACGGGGTACCGGCCTGCATCCATGAGGGCTTGCAGGATGGTGACGTTGTTATCGAATTTGGTGAACCAGAAGGTCAGGGCGATGAGGACGATCCACAGGCTGTAGATGACGAGAATGCCTGAGATGGCGAGCAGGATGAAGGTCAGCACTTGAAGCGGGGTGGTCGTGTCTCCGGCCATATTGATGCCAACGACGATCAACACAACGGCCAGCAGCAGATCCCAGAAACGCCAGATGGTGATGCGCGAGAAGGTGACGAGGAACATGCTGTTGACCGGCTGCAGGATGGTGTAGTCCATCGAGCCATCGCGGATGGATTGGTTGAATTTTTCAGTGTTGGGCCAGATGAAGGCGATCATCAAGGTGTTGACCAGCCGGAAGACTCCCAGCAGGGCGATCAGTTCGCCCAGCCCCCAGCCACCGATGGTGGTGGTGTTGCTGAAGATGATGTTGAGGCTGAGCAGTTCCCAGCCGAGCCACATCAGGTTGAGCAAAATGTTGACGATCGTATCGGCGCGATATGCCAGCGCCATCTGGACATTGACCTTGAAAAAGGCCGAGAGCAGTTTGAGGGTTTGCATGGTTATGCTCCCACCGCCGAGTAGCGCTTGACACCGTTGCGCCAGACCCAGTTGAAAGCCGTCAACGCGATCGCCAGCCAGACGACCCCGCTCACATAACCCTGCATGATCTGCGCTTGTGTCAATTTGCCGAGAATGATCTGGATCGGAAAATAGATCTGCAATTGGAAGGGCAGGTACTGCGCGGCATTTTGCACGAAC
>CAZJMZ010000246.1:0-4501 GCA_964547115.1 uncultured Anaerolinea sp.
ATCAACACCGCGCAACTCGAAACGCTCAAGATCGATTCGGAAAACAAGGCGGTGGGGAATTACTACGAAGGCACCAACGCTTACATCTTTCAAAAGATGATCGCCAAGGTCAAGCTCAACCCCGCTCAAACCGTTTTCGTCGATTTTGGGAGCGGTAAAGGCAAAGCCATGTTCATGGCCGCCGAGCGCGGCTTCCGCAAGGTGATCGGTGTGGAATTTTCCATTGAGCTGGTGGAGACCTGTCGCCAGAATCTCACGATCTTCCAGAACAAGACCCGCAGCCAAACCCAATTCGAGATCCTGCACATGGACGCTTCGAAATATGCCATCCCTGCCGATGCCAACCTGCTGTTCTTCTCCAACCCATTCAACGAGGAATTGACGAACAAGGTCATCGAGAACATCCTGCGATCGCTGGCTGAGGCTCCGCGCGAGATCTGGGTCGTGCATCTGCATCCGCAGGGCAATCTGGCCTTTGCCAGGCATCCGCGCTTCCAACTCGAACATGAAGCGCGCGAAGGCTTTGTCTTCCGTCTCAGCCCTGCTGCTTAACGCATGAATTTCACCCGTCTCTGGGAGTTCTTCAAGAAACCCACTGTCGCACTCGCTTTGCGGGTGACCGTCAGTGGGCTGTTGCTCATCTACCTCATCCGCCTCTCGGCATTCAGTGAAATTGCGCGCGCCTTTAGTCGTATCGAACCGTTGTATCTGCTTGGTTTCTTTGGGCTGTATTTTGTGTCGGTCTTCTTTACGGCGGTCCGCTGGCAGAGGTTGCTCAAGGCCTGGGAGGTGGAGCAGCCGCTCGGGGTGTTGATGCGGCGTATCCTGATCGGGTTGTTCTTCAATAATTTTTTTCCAGGCAGTCTCGGCGGCGATGCGTTTCGGATGGTCTCCGGCGGGCGCGATACGGGACGCCTCGACTCGGTGGCCGCGACCATTTTCTATGAACGCGTCCTGAGCTACGCTTCGCTCGTGACCCTGGGCCTGCTCGTGCTTGCGAGCCGCTTTGACCTCACCAGCGATTGGATCTTCTGGCTGCTGTTGGGCGGTGTGTTCCTGGCGCTGCTCGGTATCACCGCCCTCTCGACCCTGCCTGCCTTTGGCGCCTGGGTTGAAAATTTCATCGCACGTTTTCGGTTTGCTGAAAGCCTGCGTCTCAAGGATTGGGTGCATAGTTTCCGCTTCAAAGTAGGTCACCCCAACTTGTTGGTGAGCGTGTTCCTTATTTCTTTCCTCATCCAACTGGCCGACATCACTTCCTTCTTCGTTGTTGCGAATGCCATTCACCTCCCCGTGCGCCTGACCGACCTGATGCTCTTTGTGCCGTTGCTTTATCTGGCGATCCTGTTGCCGTTGTCGTTCAATGGTATTGGCATCCGCGAAAGTGTGTTCGTGGCCTTTGCCGCTTCGTGGAGCATCACTTCTGCGGATGCGGTGGCTTTCTCGCTGACGGTCTTTACCTTGGGGCTGGCGGGTAGTTTGGTGGGTGGCCTGGTTTACTGGTTCGACCGGTCTCCGCGCTCATAGGCTGTGGTGGATGGGGCGTTTCCTGATACCAAATCCTGTCGTTTCGGGTTAAGATTGGTCATCTATGCAGGCCATCAAAAACAAACTCCTGGCTCTTGCTGAGCGCCCTTGGGCAGCGCCAGTTGCCCTGCTCCTGATCACATTGCTTGCTTATGGATTGTTCTTCTGGCGTCTCGGCTTTTACTGGGATGACCAGCCCATTTCATGGATCCGCTACCAGGCTGGGACTGAGGCGACCACCCAATACTTTTCCGATTCGCGCCCGGTTTGGGCCTGGCTTTACCAACTCACCGGTTTCCTGCTCCCACAGATCCCGGCGGTCTGGCAGGTGTTCGCCATGTTCTGGCGCTGGCTGGGCGTGTTCATCTTTTGGCTGGCCTTGGGGGAACTTTTCCCGCGCCGGAAAGATATTCCCTTTCTTTTGGCGTTGCTGGTATTGCTGTATCCCGGTTTCAATCAGCAGTGGGTGAGTTACGTCTATTCCCATTTCTTTATTGTTCTGCTCTTCTTAATGCTCTCATGGTATCTGATGCTCAAAGGCCGGACTCTCCCGGCGCTGGTCTTTGCCGCTTTGAACATGGTGATGTTCGAGTATTTTCTCCTGCTCGAATTTGCGCGTCCGTTCATCATCCTGCTCGCTATGCGCGATGAAGCGCTCACCCTGCGTGAGCGACTGTGGAAGGCCTTCAAGACCTGGTTGCCGTATGCCGGTGCTATCGTCTTTGCGTTCGCGTATCGCTCTTTGGTATACACCCATCCGGGTTTTGGCTACAGTCTCACCGAGGAGATCGCACGCGCGCCGATCGCCACCCTGACGCAATTGATCGGGCAGGTCTTCTCTGGTTTGTGGGCGGCTGCGGGCGGCGCGTGGCTGCAGGTGTTTCAGCTCCCCACACCCGCCATTAATGGCGCGCGCACAACCGTGCTGTACGGCTTGATCGTATTGCTGGTGGCTGTGTTGGTCCTGGTGTTCAAGCGCAATGAAGCATCCAATTCAGGACGCCGCGATGCGTGGTGGCTGTTGGGGCTGGGTGGCGTTCTCCTTTTATTGGGTGGTGTGCCGTATTGGATCACCAATCTCCCGGTCTCGCTCGGCTTTCCTGCCAACCGTGCCTTGTTGTCCTTCATGTTCGGTGCGTGTTTCTTATTGCTCGGCCTGTTGGAATTGCTCCCTGCGCGGGTGCGTTATATCGGTGCAGTGCTTCTGATTGCGCTTGCGGCGGGCCGTCAGTTTCTGTGGTCGGTGGAATACCTGCGTGATTGGCAGGCGCAGAACAACTTGTTCTGGCAGATGACCTGGCGCGCACCGGGTATTCAACCCAACACCGTGGTGTTGATGAATGAAGAACTGTTGTTCAATGCCGATAATTCGCTCAGTGCCCCGCTCAATTGGATCTACAAGACCAGCCCCGGCGCCGATATGGACTACTTCGTTTTTTATCCCACCAACCGCCTCGGCAAATCACTGCCCGCGCTCGAGCCGGGATTGCCCATCAACTATGAATATCTTGCTGGCAGGTTTACCAGCAACACATCCGACGCGCTGGTTTTTTACTATGACCCGCCGGCCTGCCTGCGCCTGCTTGACCCTGACCTGGACGGCAACAACCGCTTCATCCCGACCGAGAGCCTGATGCGTGAAGCCTCAGCCTTATCCAACGCTGATCGGATTCTGCGTGAGCCTTCAGCCGTGATGCCCGCCATCTACGGGCCTGAGCCCGCCCATGGGTGGTGCTATTATTTCGAGCAGGCCGAGTTGGCACGTCAGTTCGGGGATTGGGAGACTGTGGTGAAACTGGGCGACCAGGCTTTTAAGTTGAGTGACTCGCCTAACAATCCCATCGAGCGTTTTGTGTTCATTGAGGGCTACGCCCATGTGGGTGAGTGGGAACGGGCTATTGAACTTTCGAAGGTATCGTATAAAGTTTCAAAGGAGTTTGTGGGGCCGGTCCTCTGTCGGCTGTGGGAACGCATTGGGGCAGAAACAGCCTCGAGCGAAGAAGGCGATGCGGCTCTTCGTCAAATGCAGGTATTGGCTGGTTGCCAGACTCCGTAATGGTTTTGGCCTGTCAACAGGTAGTGCATTTTTCCAAAATTGAGTTATCATTCGAATGTCCAAGGTTCACGCACAGATGTCATACTTTAAGTGTTGAGACGTTGCCCGCACAGTGTAGCCAAATGGGTAATACACTTCGAGAAGCGTTATGTTAGAATGTCGCTTGTGTATACAATTGTCAGACAACTTTTGTTGAAAGGAGGTGGCTGAGACTACCGATCCTCCATCCCTGTTGTTCTATGTTCTGTAGCACACTCACACACTATAAGGAGAAGAAATGCGTAAATCACTTTCGTTCGTTATCGTTCTGCTGACGGTTCTTTCGCTGGTGCTGTCAGCCTGCGGCCCGCAGGTGGAAGAAGTGGGCGGTTTCCAGATTCCCGCTGTTGAAGACGGCAAGTTCAATGTTGCGATGGTCTTGATCGGACCACATGACGACGGCGGCTGGTCGCAGGCTCATTATGAGGGTCTCGTCTACATCAAGGACAATGTGCCTGATGTGAACATTGCGTATGTCGAGAACGTGCCCGAAGGCGCTGACTCGGAACAGGTCTTCCGCGCGTTGGCCCGCAAGGGGTTCAACCTGATCTTCGGCACCTCGTTCGGCTTCGGTGATTCGATGGAGATCGTGGCGGGCGAGTTCCCCGATACGATGTTCATTCACCTGACGGGTATCAAGTCGAATGAGAAGAACTTCGGCAACCTGATGGGCGCGATGGAAAACATGAAGTACCTGGCGGGCATGCTCGCCGGTGCGCGCGCCAAGGCTGATGGCAACCCCAAGATCGGTTACATGGCCACCTTCCCCATTCCTGAAGAGATCCGCCTGGGCAACGCCATTGCGCTGGGCATGAAGAAGACCTGCCCCGAATGTACGATGGATGTGCGCTGGATCAACACCTGGCATGACCCGGTGAT
>CAZJMZ010000247.1:0-4466 GCA_964547115.1 uncultured Anaerolinea sp.
ACGCCGGGGATCAGCGTGTCCGGCTGCAAAAAGCGGTTGATATAAGGCGAAGGCGGCCGGTTGAGAGTGAGTTCAAGGCCTTGCTGAAAGAGTTTGTCAGCCAGAGAATCGGTAAAAATACGCGTTGGTTTCGCGTTTTTCAAAACCCAGGGATTGATATAGCTGGTTGGCCGCTTCGCGCCTGGGGTTGGAGGTGAGGGCGATGCCATTCGCGCCAGCCGCCCGGGCGTGCTCGATGGCAGCTTCCATCAGGGCTTTGGCGATGCCTTTGCGGCGAAAGTTCGAGTCGACGGCCACATCTTCCACAATGGAGCGGATGCCGGTGGGCACCTGGTAAATGCTGAGCGTCAGCATCCCGGCGATGGGTCCGTGTTCATCGGGGAAGCGCGCCACCCACAGCGTGGAGGCGGCCGATCGAATGAGGGCATCCAACTCGGGGTGAGTCGGAAGCGGTTTGTGAGTCCCGATCTCGGGGATCAGGCGCAGGATGGCGTCAAAGACCTCATCCGTCAGCGTCTCGACTCGTTGAATGTGCATATTAAGCGGTCTTGGGCTGACCCAGGTTCGGGAAGAAGCTCATGGCAGCGTAGAACGCCACGTAGATGAACGAGGCCGGCGCCACCCACTCTGGCACATTGGGGTATTGCAACAGCCCCCAGACCCCCACCGCGCCATACAGATAGGTAAAACCGAGCGTGAAGCGGCGCAGGCGGTTGTTGCGGGTGGGGTACAAATATTTGATCGGGACGAACACGAGGATGTTGCAGATCACCAGCGCTGCAAAATTGATCCACGGGTTCAGGCCCAGCAGCATCATGTACAACACAAGGAAATTCCAAACCGAGGGAAAACCCTTGAAGAAATACGAATCGTTATCGGTCTTGGCATCAGTCTGCGAGAATTGGTAGGCGGAGGTCAGAAGGATCGAAACCGCGGCGGCCAGCTCCAGCCCGGCGGGCATCAGGTTCGGCACACGCACCAGCAAAAGCGCGGCTACGACCACATAAGTGAGAAAGTCGATGATGTTATCCATCAGGCCGCCATCCACCCCTTTGGCATATTCCTTGACGTGAAACCAGCGGGCCAGGGTGCCATCGAACCCATCCACGAACATGGCCACGATAATATACACGATCGCCAGGCGATAGTTCTCTTCCCAGATGGCCAGCAAGGTCAGAAAGCCCCACACGGCCCCGGTGGCGGTAAATAGATGTACACTCCAGGCCAGTGTCTTTTTCAACCAAAGCGGAAGTCTCTCGAACATGAATTCACCTCTTCGAATGGATTGAGCCCATTATAAAATGAAAGGCACACCTTGCGATGTGCCTTTCAAAGTTATTTATTTGACTCTAATCGACAACCTATTTTTTCACGACACCCACTTTGACCGTCTCGCCATCGAAGTTGTCTTCTGCTACGAAAGCGCCTTCAGGCAGCGCAGCAAATTGCAGGCTGGAGGTCAGCGTCTCAGTGGTGATGTAGTCCTGGTGCGCTTCGATCGCGGACCTCAAGCCTGCTGAGGCCTCAACGAACAGGTCGATGCGATCGGCCACATCCAGGTCAGAGCTCTTGCGCAGGTCTTGCACACGGCGGACAAATTCGCGCGCCAGGCCTTCCTGTACCAGCTCGGGCGTCAACTCGGTGACGAGCGCCGCCACATATGCACCCTCTTCTGCCACTGCGAAACCTTCCTTCGCCTGCGCTTTGACCTCCACCTCATCGGCCAGGATGCCGTATTCCACGCCCTCAAGCGTCACCGTCACCGGCTGCCCGGAGATGAGCGTGCGGGCCACTTCTTCGGCGTTCATGGCCAAGATCGCCTTTTGCAGCGCCGGGAACTTGTTGCCGTATTTTTGCCCCAATTGCTTGGGCAGCGGCTTGACCGTGTGCGACACGGCCTCAGTTGAAGTATCCAGCAAACGGACCTTCTTGACGTTCAACTCGTCCGTGAACAGGTCGGCATAGGTTTCGACGGCTTTGCGCTCGTTGGCATTGCCCAACGAGAAGGCCACTTCAGCCAACGGCTGACGGACCTTGCGATTGGCTTTCTGGCGGGCAGAATGCCCCAACGAGACCAGCTTCATCACCAGTGCCATATCGCGGTTGAGGCCTTCGTCGATCATCTCGGGCAGCACCGCAGGCCATTGAGCCAAATGCACCGATTCGGGCGCATCGGCATCCACCGAGCGGACTAGGTTTTGGTATAACTCGTCGGCCAGGAAAGGCATGGAAGGAGCGAGCAGCTTTGAGATGGTGACGAGCGCCGTGTAGAGAGTGGAGTAGGCGGCCTGTTTGTCTGAATCCGATTCCGATTTCCAGAAGCGGCGGCGGGAACGGCGCAGATACCAGGTGGAGAGCTTCTCAACAAAAGCTTCGATCGGGCGGGTGGCATTCGGCACATCATAATTTTCGTAGGCTTCCGTCACGTCACGAACGAGCACATTGAGTTCCGATAACAGCCAGCGGTCGAGGTCGCTGGTGGCGATGGGCGCTGTGGTGACGGTGGGTTTATCGAGGTTAGCGTAGGTCACGAAGAACGAGTAGACGTTCCATAGCGTGAGCGTAAAACTACGGATGACCTCACCCACCAGGTCGGAAGAGAAGCGACGCTCCACTCCCGGCGGTGTAGCCGTGTAGAGATACCAGCGCAACGCATCCGCGCCATGTACGGCCAGCACATCCCACGGCTGGACGATGTTGCCCAACGACTTGGACATCTTGCGTCCCTGCCCATCCTGGATGTGCCCCAGTGAGAGCACGTTCTTGAACGAGACCTTGTCGAACAGCAGGGTGCTGATGGCATGCAGGGTGTAGAACCAACCACGGGTCTGGTCCACGGCTTCGCAGATGTAATCAGCCGGGAACTGCTCTTCAAACTTCTCCTTATTCTCGAACGGATAGTGCCATTGCGCCACCGGCATGGAGCCCGAGTCGAACCACACATCGATCAGGTCTTTGACGCGAGTCATTTGCTGACCGCAATCCGGGCAGGCCCAATGGACATTATCAACATGCGGGCGATGCAGGTCGAGTTCGGTCAGGTCACGGCCAGCCTTGGCAGAGAGTTCCGCCACCGAACCGACGCACTCACGATGGTCACAGGACTCACACTCCCAGACCGGGAGCGGCGTGCCCCAATACCGTTCACGGCTCAATGACCAGTCGATGTTGTTCGCCAGCCAGTTGCCAAAGCGACCTTCCTTGGTGTGTTCAGGCACCCAGTTGATGGTGTTGTTCAACGCCACCAGACGGTCACGATACGCCGACGTGCGGATATACCACGACTCACGCGCGTAATACAGCAGCGGCGTCTTGCAGCGCCAGCAGAAAGGATAGGTATGCAGGTAGCCTTCAGACTTCAAGAGCAGGCCACGGTTACGCAGGTCTTCGATGATGCTCTTATCGGCATCCTTGACGAACACACCCCGCCACGGTGTGACTTCATTGATGAATGTGCCATCCGGTTTGACGGTTAACAGCACGGGCAGGTTGTACTTCTTGCCGGTTTCCATATCTTCCTGGCCGAAGGCCGGGGCGGTGTGCACCAGGCCGGTGCCATCTTCGGTGGTGACATAATCACCCATCACCACATAATAGGCGGGCTTGTCAGGCGGCAGGAAGGTGTACAACGGGTGATACTTCATCCCGTTCAGTTTCTTACCCTTGAAGGTTTCCACCACCTTGACTTCCTCATCGCCGAACACTTTGCCCACCAACGCCTGCGCCAGAATGAGCTTTTCCTTGGTGCCATTATTCTCGCGCTCGATGGTCACATAGTCCACATCAGGATGCGCCACCACAGCCACGTTACCGGGCAGGGTCCAGGGTGTGGTCGTCCACACCAGCAGCGAAGTATCGGGCTTGTCCACCAACGGCATGCGGACAAAGACCGAAGGGTCGGTCACGTCATCGTAGCCGAGGGCAACTTCATGGTCAGAAAGAGGCGTGCCACAACGCGGGCAGTACGGCACCACCTTGTAGCCCTTGAAGAGCAGGTCCTTTTCCCAAAAGTTCTTCAGGATCCACCACACCGACTCGATGTAGTCGTTGGTGTAGGTCACATAGGCATCCTGCAGGTCCACCCAAAAGGCGATGCGGTCGGTGAGCTTCTCCCAATCTTGAATGTAGGTAAAGACCGATTTCTTGCACAGTTCGTTGAACTTATCGATGCCGTAGTCTTCGATCTGCTGCTTGTTGGTGAAGCCCAGTTGCTTCTCCACTTCGATCTCCACCGGCAGCCCGTGGGTATCCCAGCCGCCACGGCGCGAGACATGGTACCCACGCATGATCTTGTAGCGCGGGAACATATCCTTGAAGGCGCGCGCCAGCACGTGGTGCACACCCGGTTTGCCATTAGCAGTTGGCGGGCCTTCGTAGAATACATACTCGGGTGCGCCTGCGCGTTGCTCCACGGTCTTCTTGAAGATCTCGCGCTGCTTCCAGAACTTCAGCACGGTGTCTTCCAT
>CAZJMZ010000248.1:0-4460 GCA_964547115.1 uncultured Anaerolinea sp.
TTTTGGACGAAGACTTTGCCGGCGATGTGACCCTCACCCTGCAATTCCCGGTTGAGATGCTGGGTGGGTTTCAAGCCGAGCTGCGCGAACTTTCCGCCGGGAAGTTGCAAGTGGAAGTGATCGAAACGAAAGAAACCGTTGTCAGGCTTGCTCCTTGAGCAATTCGCCTTTGTCTGTATAAAGATTATAGGCGTACACCAGTCCGATCAGAGAGAAGGTTTGCTCGGTCAGTTCGTCACCAAACCAGAACCGATGCAGGCTGAGAAACAGGAAGATCGTGCCGATCCAGATGAAGGAAACCGGGGGCAGAAAAGGCTGAATATGTTTGGCCCAGTTAAAACGGTTCGTGTAGCTTCGAATCTCATTGATAAATAAGAACAGGCAGCCAAGGACTAGATTGCTGATCACGTAGATGGGTGTCATCCACGGGTTGACCACGTTATGCAGGTTGGTCTCGCCCTGATAATTGAATTCTGCCAGTGCTTCAGGCGTGCCCCAGCCGAAAATCCGCTGTCCCCAACTGATCTCTTCCATCCCGATCACAAAGAAAGCCAGCGCTCCAGCCAATATTAACCAACGGTTCAAACCAGCCGGACGGAAGAACTTCACAGCCAGCACCAGAAAAGACCCTAGCAGGAAGATGGCTGTCAGGTTTTCAAGCAGATGGTCTTCACGGTACAAGTCTGGTCGCAAGTTGAGGAATTTGAAGAAGAACCAACAAAGTGCCAGCGCCAGAAAGCCCAGCCAGGTCATTTTGAGTCGGTTGGTCAGGGCCGGAAGGCGAAACAGATCAAAGGCTTTGGCGTCGAATTTTGCGAGAAGGAGATAGCCTGTGATGAGGAGCAGCATCCCAAAGATGAATACTTGATCCACACGTTGCAGGGCGCAGGAGGTGCAAGACACCACCCCGTCACTGGAAATGAAGCCTGCCAGCACCTTGGTGTAGCCTGAATCGGTAACGATATCCAGTAGATGGTTTATAGCAATCGCGATGCCCATAAAGGCCAGACCCATTAAGAATAATTTTGACTTTGATTTCATGATTTACTCCATGCAAATTGACGAGCACTAATACTTCCGGTTTCCAAACGACTCGTTCAAGTTGGTGTGCAGCGTCTCGGCCTCATAGGCCTTGTCGGTCACCAGGCTCAAGCGCGCTCCCATGCTTTTCGTGA
This sequence comes from uncultured Anaerolinea sp., assembly GCA_964547115.1. GTDB lineage: Bacteria > Chloroflexota > Anaerolineae > Anaerolineales > Villigracilaceae > Defluviilinea. The sequence goes on from CAZJMZ010000248.1 coordinate 1,176, forward strand.
TCAGCGGGATCGCCTTGCGCCCGTAAAAGTGTTTATGGTACACCGCGTTCGCGCCGGTTTCGTCCCAGGCCCAGCGATATTGTTGATAACGAGACGCGTTGAAGACGCGGGTGTAACCGGTCAGACATTTGACTTTCTTGATGCTCACATAATGTTCAAAATACGTCATCACCAGTTCGCGCAGGTTTTTGTATACCGGTTCGCGAAAACCCAGAAAAACATAATTGGTCTTGGCTACAGCTCCCCAACGACCTTCGATCTGATAAAGCGCCAGCACATGATCGTCGTCCACGCCGGGGTCGGGCACAATGTCGATCAGCAGCGGTTCGAATCCAATACGCCAGAGGCAGAGTGCGCCAAGAAAGCCACCATCGAGACAGTGACCCTGGTTGTCGAGCATCACGTTCAGAGGAGAGCGGTCGCGTTCTTCGCCTTTGTAGGTGATGCTGTTCAGATATTCCTGGATCTCGAACGGTGTATTCAGACTCTTGAACTTTTTCTGCAGTTTTTTAGGGAGGCGCGTCTCAAATTGTTCGATGAAGGTCATAGGGCTACAATGTTCTCCTCAAGCGGCTGGCTAACTCACGTAATTGAGCCGGGCTGACCGGCTTCAGCAGGACAATATCGGCTTCGTTGGTCAATGTTTCGGCCTGGCGTTCATCGGCAGTGGTAATAATGACGCGTATGCCACTCAACCGTTCCTCAGTGCGGATGTGCTGCAGAATATCCCTGCCCGGCACACCGGGTAGGTGTAGGTCAAGGATCACCAGTTGCGGGGTGACCTGGTCGAGCGTTTGCAGCCCTGTGTGGCCATCGGTGCAAGTTCGGATCTCAAAATCGTTCTCGAGGGTCAGGCTGATGATATCGTTCAGCTGCGGGTCGTCTTCGATGATGAGCGCCAATGGTTTGCTCATGAATTCACTCCCTTGCGATGGATAGGCAGGATGACCGTAAACGCGCTGCCCTTGCCCATCTCACTTTCCAGCGAAATGCGCCCGCCCATCAACTCCACCAATTGCCTGGTGATCGAAAGCCCCAGCCCAATTCCGCGGTTGTCGCGGGTGATGGTGCTGTCCACCTGTCGGAACGGTTCAAAGATGTAGGACTGTGCTTCTTTCGGAATGCCGATGCCCGTATCCTCCACGCGGATGGCCCAATGCTCATCGCCCGCCATCAATAACTGGACGCGCACGCTTCCGCTACGGGTGAACTTGATCGCATTACCAATGAGGTTGATCAAAATCTGACGCAGCCTGCGCTCATCGCCATACAATTCCTCCGGCAGCTTGGGTCCCAGGGTGGCTGTAAATTGCAGGCCTTTCCGGTTTGCCAGCATTTCCATGCCTGAGCAGGCTTGTTGCAGCAGTTCAGCGGTTCTGAAGTTCCTCTCTTGCAGCGTGGCGGTATTGGCTTGGATCTGCGCTTCATCGAGCAATTCGTTCACCATGTTAGTGAGATAGTTGGCACTATCCACGATCTGTAAAATACCCTTACGCTGGGCCGGAGTTAACTCGCCAAAGGTGTTGTCGCGCAGCAATTCCGCATATCCCAGCACACCGCCCAGCGGAGTGCGCAACTCATGGCTGACCTTCGAAAGCAACTGACTCTTCGCACGGCTGGCTTCGAGTGCCTGGTCGCGGGCAATGCGCAGGGCTTCCTGGGCCTGTTTGATGGCGGTGATGTCGCGTGCCAGTGCCTGGAATCCGATCACGGTCTCCCCTTCGTAGATCAATTGCACGTTCTGCCCGAACCATACCTCCCGCCCGTCGGCGGCGATGGCCGGGAATTCGTTGTATGTGGTTTTGGTGCGGCTGGCGTATTGATGTTGGTATGTGCGCTTCAATCGATGGCGGGCGTCGGGAGTGGTGAGATCAAGGAAATATTGCCCCAGCACCTCTTCTTCTTTTGCAAAGCCCATCGAATGCAGCGCGGCAGGGTTGGCGTAGGTCAGATGGCCGTTCACATCGAAGCGATAGATCAAGTCGCTGGCGTTTTCCACGATCTGGCGAAAGCGCGCCTCATTTTCCTGCAGGCGATTCTCGGCCTGCTTGCGCTGGGTCACCTCACGGATGGTGATCACCTGCCCGATGATATGTTGGCTTTCATCGCGCAAGGCCGAGACTGTCAATTCAAACCAGCGCTGCGCCTCCCCTTCGCCGAGCGCGATCTCATCTTCGGCGTCAAAAATATCGCGGTAGCGTTCGATCAGATACGGCCAGCGTTGCAGAACTTCCGCGATCGGTCTACCGATCAACGATTGTCCGCCTGCGCTGCCGAATAACTGCGCGGCCGTAGGGTTGATATCCACAATGCGGCGGCGGGCATCGAGCACGATCATGCCGTCTTTCATCCCGTCGATCACCAGATCGCGGGCGATGGGCGCCAGGTCGAGCAGGCGATGTCGGAACAATGCATAGCCCATGCCGACACCGGTCACAGTAAAAGCGAACGGTGTCAGGTCAATGCGGACTGGCAGCAATTGGAATACTGTAATGACATTGGCGATCAGCGGCGTCAGAGTGGCAAGCAGAATGAAGTACATCTGCCCGCGATATTGCGCAGGCCAGCGCAGCAACGCCCGCACGATCAGCACCAGTCCCGCCATGATTAAGGTATAGGTGTAAGCCGCATGCACCCAGAACCACGGCCCATTGGTGGTGCTCAACAGGCGGAAGCCGCCCTGCATATCCAGAGCCGCGCTGGCCCAGAAGAGGCGGTGTGAGTTGTTCGTGAGGAGCAGGCCCATCGTCACCAGAGGCAGGCCCAATAGAAGCAGTAGGCGCGTGCGCGTCATCCATTTTTGCCCCGTGTATTCAAGCGCAAATGTCAGCCAGGCCACTGGGGTTGTCACCACGCCTGCAAACATGAAGGTGGCCCAGGCCAGTTTGTCTGCGAGTTCGACGGCTGCCAACTCCATGATGTAACTGAAACCCCATTGGAACAGGATGAACATCATCCACGCGAACGGAGCCGCGCCCTGGGTCTGGCGATAACGCCAGGTGTACCAGGCCAGCACGGCTGAGATCAGCGCTGCCACTGCGAGGGGGATCATGTTGGGAGAGAATTGATATGCCATACCTTGGCCCTGCGTTGAGATTATATCGTAGGGTGTTTCGGCCGCACCATTACGCCATGTGGATGTAATGAATTTGAAAACTCAATGGATTCGTCATGTGTGGCCCTTGACGGGCCGGGTGGGCTGGTTAAAATAGAACAAGTGTTCTAAAAAGGAGATGCCATGACCACCCCTCGACAATTTATGCAGACGCTGCAGGCATTGGCCAA
>CAZJMZ010000249.1:0-4453 GCA_964547115.1 uncultured Anaerolinea sp.
CAAATTGACCGTATCCTCCGCCTGTTTTTTAGCGCCGGGCAGGTCGCCGCCCGCATACGCTTTCAGCATGGCGTCGGTTTTTTCCTGCAGGATCTTTGTATCAGAAGCCAGCCCTTGCAGATATGCCGGCTGCCCGGGCAGGTCTGGCGCGGAGACGAGCAATTGACGTAAATAGACCAATGCCTCCGGGGGCATGGAATAGGCATACGCCACCCGGTCCGACTCACCCGAGGCTGCCTCGACCGCCTTGAGCCTGATCTCCACCCGGTCATACACCGCCAGCAGGTTGACCTTCTCCGGCGAATCGTAGGTCAGTTCGCCTTTGCCGTTCGGATCCACCTCAAGGATGCCAAGGCTGATGCTTTGGTCGGCACCCATCAACCAGCCCTCATACTGAAAACCGGCAGGCGGGGCGGGCAGCGCCAGGGCTTCGAGCACGGCACGATCCATGATCGCGCTGCCATCCCGAAAATGCAGAATGGCTGTGGAGCCGAGCAGATTGCTCGCCGCGACCAGAGTTGGCTTTTCAGTGATGGTGGGGCTGGGAGCGATGCTGGGGGAGGCGGTGACCGTTGCCGTCATATCCACCGGGGAAGCAGCGCCTGTGGAGACGAAGTAGATGACACCGCCCAGCGCCAATGCCACGACGGCCAGCAACACCACCCGCCATGGAAAGCGCGCAGGCGGCGTTTTGACAACGATCAACGAGTCGACCGGTTCGGCGGCCACCGGGAAGCGGGCCGTGCTGGTGCTGACGGGGATCAAGCCGTTGAGTGTGCTTTGCTCGGCGTTTCCCGAGATCGCTGCATGGAATGCGCGCGCAAACTCCACGGGCGTCTGGTAACGATCTTCGCGATTTTTGGCGAGCGCCTTATCGAGCACCATTTGCAGTGACGGAGAAAGCCCCGGGATGGGCGGTGGCGGGTCAGTGATGTGTTTGAGCAGGATGCTCATGGTGCTTTCCCCATCGAAGGGGATGCGGCCGGTGAGCATTTCGTACAGCACGATACCCAGCGAGTAGATGTCGGTGCGTTCGTCGGTCAGTTCGCCGCGGGCCTGTTCGGGGCTCATGTAGGCGGGTGTCCCGGCGGTTTGACCGGCTGAGGTTTGGCGGGATGAATTTAGAAAGCGGACCAGCCCAAAGTCAGTGAGAAGCGGTTCGAAATCCCGGGGCAGTGGTTCACCCGCTTTGACAAGGCTTGAGCGGGAGGTGAGGATCACGTTACCGGGTTTGATGTCGCGGTGGACGATGCCGCTCTCGTGGGCATATTGCAACGCGCTGGCTACATCGGTCAGGATATGGTCGATAGCGGGTAGTTCGAGACGGGCGTTTTTCTTGTGCAGCAGGGAAAGATGTTTGGAAAGTGACGGCCCCTGGACGTACTCCATCACGATGTACGGACGGTCGTCGATGGCGTCATAGTCGAAGACCTGCACGATGTTCTGATGGCGCAGTTTGGCCACCACCCGCGCCTCGCGCTGGAAGCGTTCGAGCAGGTCTGCGTCATCCTCGTATTGATTGCGCAGGATCTTGACCGCCACCTGGCGCTGGAGGGTGAGGTGGGTGCCTAAAAAGACCTCCGCCATGCCTCCGCGGGCGATCAGGGCTTCGACCCGTACTTTGCCAAGCATTCGACCAATCCAATTATTCATTGCTTAAATTATACCAATCTGACATAAGTAAGCAGTGATATTGTGACCAGAATGTAACAAGGTCTCAGGTTGTTTTCACAAGTTTTTCAGGGGATTTAGAGCGATCTGAGGAGACGCTCAAACAATGCTCCGTAGTTGGCGGTGGCGCCGACCAGGAAATCGGTAAAGGAGACCACGGCCGAATGGTCGGCCTTGTCAGATATGGCGCGGACGCAAAGGAATGGGACGCGGTTGGTTTCGCAGCAATGGGCGATGGCGGCGGCTTCCATATCGGTGCACAGGGCGGCATGGGTCTCGCGTAATTGGCGGGCCTTCTCAGGCTGGCTGATGAACTGGTCCCCGCTCAGGATGCGCCCGGAATAGACTTGCGGGACGCGCCCGCCCAATGGTGTGAGTTGCACCTGGGCCGCGGCCGCCAATGCGCCTTGGTTGAGCGCCGGGTCTGAACGAAAGACCTGTTGGGAACGAAACTGCATCTGCCCGGTCTCGTCTGACATGACCACATCGAACAGCATTTCGCCGGGCTGCATGCCCCACATGGTGACGTCGAAATCGTGCTGAATGAACTCGGTGGCGACGACCAGGTCGCCCACTTCGAGCCGCGGGTCGAGCGCACCGGAACTGCCCATGTTGAAGACCGCATCCACGCCGAAGTGGTCAATGGTCTGTTGGACGGCGATGGCCGCGTTGACCTTGCCGGGATCGCAGCGGGTGAGAAAGATCTCGTGCCCGTGGTAACTGCCTTCCCAAAATGTGCGGGGACCCTTTTGGAATTGGGTCAGGTTGCTGATGAAAGCGCGGATCGGGAGCAGTTCCTCGTCCATCGCGCCGATGATGCCGATTTTCATTGGGGCAATCCTGTGGAGGTGGTTTTGGTATTGGCGTGCTGAACGCAGGCGATTATATCATTGGCAGAATCGACACGGCCCCTCCCCGACACCGGGGAGGGGCCGTGTTCCATGGACTCTTGGTCTTATCTTTGAACCGACCAAACCATGCGCACTTCAGTCGGCGTGATGGTAACGGATTGAAGGGTTCGGTTGTCCTTGCCCTGCCCGAAATTGGCAATTCGATTGGCAATGGTTTCATTCCAGTTTTCGACCCTGGCCGCCTCGAGGGCGACGCCGTCGAGGGTGGCTTCAGAGATGGAAGAGGTGAGTTGTCCATTGCTCACGCCGAGGGTGAGTCGGAAGCGGAGCGTGTCTGTTTTGGCGGCATCGTTCAGGCGTTGACGTTCACCGGTCACAACGGCCGAGCCTGTTTCGAGGGTGACAGTCACTGCCTTCACCAGCGGGTCGGCGATGGCGGCGGTGACCACTTCCTGTAGTTCAGCCTGGCTGATGGTGGTCTCCACGGTGAGCGTGCCATCGTCATTGCGGGCCAGGTTGGCCTTGCAGGCTGAAAGGAACATTGTAAGGACGAGCAAGAGCAGGGACAATTTGGTTTTATGCATGCTTAACTCCTTGGTGAATTTCCCCCGAGTATATGGTAAAGCGATAAAGCGGGCATGATGCCTATGTAAAATCCTTGTAAAGTTTGCGAATCAAAAACGGACAGCCATCCGGCTGTCCGTTTGCGTTATTAGGCCGCGGCCAGTGCCGCTTTGATCTGTGCCAGGTGCCCGGTGATATGGAAGTTTGGTTGCAACAACCCGAACCCGAGACGATAGTAGCTGCCTTTGTTGTGTGTGAACTCTTCGGGAATGAGCGCCGTGAAGGCCAGTACTTCTTCTGAGGTGCGGCGCAGGAGTTCCAGCATCGCTTTGATTGAGGGGTTGATTTGCACAGTTGCCTGCACCAGCGCATGCACGTTCGTGCCGAAGCCATCTGAGGTGATCTCGTAGCCGTCGATCAGGCTGGTGAAATAGATGAGGTTGAAGCGTTCGCCCGCGACCAGGTGCCCCACCACTTCCAGTGCGCTCCACTCGTTCGGCTCCGGGCGGCGACTGGCTTGCTCGTCGGTGAAGCCCACAAAGACCTGTTCCAATTCTGCGAGCGCGGGTTCGTACAGTGCGCGTGCGCGCCGGGCCAGCTCGGCCGGGTCGAATGGCACCTCGGGCATCGGGCGTTTGCCCAGTTCCATGTTCACGGTTTTCTTTTCTGCGCCGCGATAGTAGACCACCTCCACCACATCGCCGCCTTTCTTGCCCTGGATGGCATTGGGCAGGGAGTTGAAGTCATTCGTGATGGGATGCCCTGCCATGCCGACCAGCACATCGTTCTTTTGCAGACCGGCTCTTTCTGCCCCCATGCCTGGCACCGTGCCATCGAGCCTTAGCCCCTCCCTGACAGGGACGCCCAAGGCTGCGGCTTGTTCCTCCGTAAAATCGCCGGGCATGATCCCCAGCATGGGACGGTTCGCGATGCGCAGGTCGATGCCCGTCTCCAGCACCGACTTGAGATTCTCGAGGCTGTCCACCCAATTCTCGCGGAATGCTTCGGCCTTGCCCTGCCAGCCCTCTGCGTCCGGGACTGCATGCTCCAGGCGGACGCGTATGTCATCGCCTTGCTCTGCAAAGGTGACCGTTACTTCGGTGGGGGCGGGGTCGATGTTCGAGAACCAGCGAAACTTGACCCGTTGATTTTCCTCCAGCTCGATGAAATGCCCACTGGAATAAAAGTCACCGCGCCACCACAGGTACATCCGTCCGTGCGGATGCGGTTCGACGGTGGCCACATCGCACAACCACTCGCGCAGGGACGTGGAGTTGGTGAAAGCGCGATAGGCATACTTCAACGGGACACGGACAACGGTCTCGACAGAAACAATGGTCATTCTACGCTCCTTGAGTTTGATACTG
>CAZJMZ010000250.1:0-4426 GCA_964547115.1 uncultured Anaerolinea sp.
TCGGCACCAACCGAGGCAACGTGCCCGGCACCTTGAGGCGCGCGATCTTCTCGTGCCCCTTCGCATTGCGGATGACGATGGCCAGGTTCAAACTCAGGTTGGAAATATGCGGGAAAGGATGCCCAGGGTCCAGTGCCAGCGGGGTGAGCACCGGGTGCACCACCTCCCGGAAGTAGTCATCGGCCTTTTCTTTCTGGGTCTTCGTCAGGTCGGTGTAATCGAGCAGGTGAATGCCCGCCTTATCGAGCTTGGGTAGTAACTTGCGTTGCAGGGTTTTGTTGGCGATCTCATCCAGTTCCAGCGCAACTTTGCGAATGGCTGCCAACAGCTCGCGCGGGGTGTACCCATCGATCGAGAGGTCCACCACGTTTTCTTCCACTTTGCGGCGCTGGTTGGCCACCCGCACCATGAAGAACTCATCCATGTTCGAGCCAAAGATGGCCAGGAACTTGACCCGCTCCAGCAGGGGATTGCGCTCATCCTGCGCCTCCTCCAGCACCCGCCGCTGAAATTCCAGCAGGCTGAGGTCGCGGCTGATGTACAAGGATGGGTCGGCCAGGTTGAGGGTGGAGGTGGATGCGCTGGAAGTCATAAGGATAAGATCGCGTCTTTCAGTCTCCCAGTTCTACCAACTGGGCGGGGGATAACAACCAATCCAAGGTTGCACAACGCCCATATTGTAAAGTATCCACAGCCAACCGGCAAACCCCGCCTTTCTTCAGACTGAAGGAAAGGTTTGGGTCACCAGAGACAAGCATCGAAGCCAGCGTGCCCAGCGCAGGTTCATGCCCCACCAACGCAATGTTTTCCATGCCGGCATATTGCTCATTGAGCAGTTGGATCAACTGGTCGCCGTAGCCGGTTGGCGCGAGATGACCGGTCTCGATCACCGACTCTTTATCGAGCTTGAACACCCTGCGCAGAATACGGGCGGTTTGCACGGCGCGCACAGCCGGGCTGGTGAGGATCAGGTCAAGTTCCGTTTCCAGGCTCTTCAGGCCGTGCGCGATCTTTTCCATCTTCCTGCGGCCCTTGTCGGTCAGCGGACGCAGGTTGTCGTCCTCGTACCCGGCGGTCCCCGCCTCCACGGCGATGGCGTGTCGAACGATGTACAGGTTCATGATCCTTCTCCCAGGCAAAGGTGGCGTCTGGCGTGGCGCGCCAGAACGCATACAATTCATCCCGCCCCTCCATAAAACGCCCGATCAAGTCGGCGCGTTTGGTCTCAAAGACCTTGAGCGCCGCCTGAAGTTCCGGCGGGGAGGCAAACTCTGTCAATGCGCGCAGGAACACTTCGGCATCCTGCACATCCCCCATGCGGCTCTGATAGTCGTGCATCAGCTTCAACTGCGTTTCCGGGTACCCCTTCAAGACCGGCTGCGCGATCTCGACCATATACCGGAACTTCTTGAACGTCACTCGAAAGCGGTGAATGGATGCGGAATCCGCTGCATCGATCTCCCCATAGGCCTGCTGCGCCCTCGCGAAGCCCTGGTCCACCGCCGCAAGCAGACTCGCCGTTACCTTGCGCCCGGTAAAGTTCTCCTCCAGCGCGGCGCGGCTCTTCGCCAGCCTTTCCTTCAGCCCGGCCGTCTTCAACCCGCGGACAGACTTGCGCGCCTCCCGCAGCAGGCGCTTCTCACGTTTGAACAAATGCTCCTGAAACGGCTTCAACTCCGGCAGTTCCGCCGCCACTTCGGAGACCTCCACCAGCATCACTTGCGTGTCACGCAGGTCGTCCAGCGCATCAAGTTGGTCCTTCAACAGGCGCCGAGCTTTTTTCACGCGCGGGTGCGGGGCCACACTGCGAAGCACTTCCAACACTGCCAGCAGGCGGCGGGTGGCCACGCGCAGGTCGTGCACGGCCTCCTCTGAAAATTCACGCTGGCAGGTTTTCAACTCGGCCCGGTATTTCTTCCAGCGCTCATCGAGCGCAACGATCAATTGGTTGGCTTTGATTGTCATATCTCACACATCCATGATTTCAAGCCCCGCGCCGAAGATCTCTTCGAACAGCGCGCGGCGTTTGTTCAAGTTCCAGCGTTCCAGGGCGAGATCACCCTTGCCATGCAACTTGAGTTGCCACAGTTTCTGCTTCTCGATCACAGTGACGGCATGAACCCGCCCGGTATGGCTGATGTCCATTACATCTGCCAGGCGCAGGAGCGCCGAAAGTTTGACCACGATCAAACGGTCCCTGGCAGGCAGCGTCTTGAAATTATCATCCTGCAGGGAGGGGAACGCATTACGATGATAGCGCACCAGATTGGCAATCACCGCCATGTGCGCCTCGTTGAGCCCGATCAACGAGTTGTTACACAGGATGTAATAACCATGCTGTTCATGGTCGATGGGGTTGATAAAGTGGCCGATGTCGTGCAACAGCGCGCCAACCTGCAAAAGCAGCCGGTGTTCTTCATCCAATTTATGCAGTGGGGCGGTCTGGCCGAAGAGCTGCCCGGCCAGTTTCGAGACCAGGGTGGCATGCTCCATATCGAGGGTGTATTTATCGGCCAGGCGCACGGCGGCCTCCCAGATCTGTTCGCGCCGCACCTGCCGCGACCGGGGGTTGCGCGTCAGTTCACCGGCCATTTCGATGAGGATGCCATCTTTGAGGCCCACCCGGGGAATGCGAATCTCTTTGACCCGGGCTTCGTTGGCGATCAGTTGCAGGACGATGGCGGCCGGTAAAATGACGTCGGCACGGTCGGGTTTGAGCTTGAGCTTGTTGATGCGGTCTTTGACGCTCATGCGATTGAGTCTTTCGATCAGTTCCTGCAACTCTCCCAAGGTGATGACCGTATCGCTGGTGCGTTTGAACAGGCGCTGGCGAAGCTTGCCCATTTCTTCCACATTGCCGCCTGTACCGATGCACAGGTGGATCTTTTCATTACCGATCTCACGGTCAATGCGGCGGCGGGCGGCTTCGGCATATTCACGGATGAGCAGGCTGAGTGGTAGGGGCAAAGTGGGGCGTGCATCGTTGCCCTCCAGTTTTTTTAGCAGGCGCACCGTCCCCATTTGGTAACTTTCAGTGGAGAGGATGCGCCGGTCATAGGAGATCGTCACTTCAACGCTGCCGCCGCCGATGTCGATGGCGATGGCCCGTTTGTTTTCCAGTTCAAGGGCGTGTGTGACGGCCAGATGAATAAGGCGCGCCTCCTCCTCCCCGCTGATGATCTCGATCTCGATGCCACTGGTCTGTTGGATGCGATCGATCAGGATGTGACTGTTGGAGGCTTCGCGCATGGCGCTGGTGGCAGTGGCACGGATGCGGGTGACAGTGTAATCATCGGCCACGCGCCGGAAGTGTTTGAACGCCTCCACGCCCTGCTGGATGGTCTCCTCGCGCAGGTGACCGGTGGTGAAAGCGTCCTGTCCGAGCCGCACCGGCATGCGGATGTTTTCAACCGGCCTGACACGCCCATCTTCGCTGACTTCGCCCACGATCATGCGCAGGGCGTTCGAACCGGTATCGATGGCGGCGATCTTGTGCATGGTTTGTCAGGTACCTAATGCCGTATGAAGGCCCCCGGTATGTCATGCGCGTCGGCAAATTCGCCGGTGGCGATGAATACCGTCCGCTCGCAGATGTTGGTGACGCGGTCTGCCGTGCGCTCGAGGTTGTGGGCCACCCACAACACGTAATTGCCCAGTTCCATATTCAACGGGTTAACCGTCACCAGGTCGATGACTTCGTTGTAAACCTGTTCATATAATGTATCGATCACATCGTCCTCACGGGCGATCTCGCGGGCCTGTTCGGCATTCTCTTCCACAAAGGCGGTTAACGCACGGTGGAACATATCGAGCGTCTTCTCAGACATATAATACAAGTCGTTCAGGATTTTGGGAAGACCAAGCCCGCCTGAGCGCAGGTTGATCACTGCGATGCCCTTGGCGTAATCGCCGATGCGCTCGAGTTCGGTGCACAGGTCGAGCACCGAGGCCAGGCGGCGCAGGTCGCGGGCCAGCGGTTGTTCGGTGGCAATACTGGCAATGATGGCGCTCTCGATCTCGAAGCGTTTGCGGTTGATGGCAATGTCTTTCTCGAGCACGGTTTGGGAGGCATCCAGGTCATGGTCTTTGAGGGCACGCATCGAGCGGAGCATGGCATCCTCGACCATGCTCCCCAGCAGGAGGATCTGGTCTTTGGCAAAGTGGAGTTTCGTTTCGAGTTCCTGGCGGATCATGGACGGTGCCTCTGGGTTTGTGAGATGGTCGGCGCATCTAAAGTTAACACATGGAAATTAACAAGGTAAAAAAAGCAGGTTAAGGATGGGTAAACAAGCTGTCTGGCATTTGCAGAATTGTTGTGCAGCGGCAAACTCACTGCAAAGCACGTCGGCACAAGTCCGTGCTAACATAGGGGCGTGGATATTCTCCTCCTTTTGATGGTGTTTGGTTTGCTGGTTGTTTTCGCCGT
>CAZJMZ010000251.1:0-4346 GCA_964547115.1 uncultured Anaerolinea sp.
CGCCTCAACCACTTCATCGGTGACTACATGGACGAAAGCGTTTATCTCAACTCCCCGCTTTCCTACCTCCCGAACCTGACCGACGAGAAATATCTTGAGTTATATCGCCAGAGCAAGATCATTGTCTGTGCCGGGCAGGGGGCCTGGGAGGATGAAATGCTCCACGACGCCCATGCCCTGAAAGCCATTCTCGAAGCCAAGAACATTCCGCACTGGATCGACTTTTGGGGTGGCGATGTCAACCACGATTGGCCGTGGTGGAAGAAGATGCTGCCATACTTTTTAGAGAAACTTGACCTGCCCAGGTTTACCGGCTAGCCTGTCGCCTGATCGCCAGCGGTTTCCATGGAAAAACTCAAGCAGTGCCTGCCTCATTACACCACGGGATTGAACTGTCGCAGCGTAACAAAAAGCAGGAGACCCGCCCATAGTAAGGGAATCAGCCAGCGGGTGGTTTGATTGAAGCGCTCGGCCATGGGCAGATTGTCCGAATCACGCAGGACGAGAATGATGGCCGAGATCGCGATCGAGACTGCGCATGCAAAATAGTTCGCCAGCATGAACTTGTCCGCATAGGTGAGGGAACTTTGAGGAGGAATGCCTGTGTTGATGTTGATATGGAACAGGATCAACCCCACCAGGGTGGAGGAGGTCAGGGTCAGGCGTTCGGTGGCTGCTTCTGCCTTGAACAGAAACGACAGAAAGCTGACGAGCATGACAATGATCACCGGTAGAAAGTTCGTGATAAAAGATGAGAGCCACGGCTTGTAGACCCTGGCCGAAAAAATAAACCTTGAAAATAAGCCGGCCCGATAGGGGTATGACCATTCGGCTGATTGCACTTCCAGTTCGGGGCGTATCAACCAGCCCAGGGAATATAATTCTCCGTAATTCCATGCGCTATAGGATGGGTCAGCATTGAAGATCAATTCATCTCTGGTGGCTTTCTTATCGCCAATGGTGAGGGAAAGTGTCTGTTGATCGAAGGGGTAATTTTGCATATTGATCCCGGTCAACAGGTTGGCGCGGATGCGATAATTATGAAAGGTCCCGCCTTGCGTATCTCCGGGTAGCGTTTCGATCTCGGGAGTGGAGGCTGCATTGAGAATATCCACATCGGGGTCGCAGGTGCGGTCGCAAATGATGGTCAGGTAAAAATCCATGAAATAGATCCCTGTAGCCATATCCAGATTGCCGATGCTGTTCACAGTGACTCCGATATTTGCATTCACTGGGTTCGCATCGGGGTTGAAGTATTCAGCCGGGCCGGTAAAGGCAACCTGGGGCAATGGCAAGTCGACATTCGACTTCAAGGTTTGAATGAACTCAAAGAGTAGGCCAAAAAACAAGCCAAAGAAGATCAATGCCAATAACGCTGACCGCCACACTTGATTTTTTCCCATGCTCTACCACCTTTCCCAGTGCACGATTTCATCCAGTGACCTGCGTCCGCCTTTCTTGGGCGCTTCAGATAATTTCTCTTCATCAGCCGGGTAGCCGAACGAGAGCGCAATGCGTAAATGCCATTCGGGAGGAAAAGCCAGAATTTGGCGGGCCCGCTCCGGGTCATAGATCGAGGCGGGCACCGATCCCACACCCAATTCCCAGGCGGCGAGTTGCATGAAGGCGGCGGCTTGTCCCGCATCGAACATCGTCTGGAACTTGGCGGTGGGCTCGGGGGTTAGAATCGCCACCGCAAGCGCAGCCCCGGCCAGATGCCCCGCCCATTGCCCGCACTCTGAAAGCTCCTTGAGAATGCCTTTGTCTCGAATGGCAATGAAATGCCAGCCCTGCTCATTCTTGGAGGATTGTGAACGGCGGCCTGCATTGAGAATGGCGTGCACGACTTCCTCGGGCAGGGGTGTCTCTTGAAATTTGCGCACAGCGCGCTTCAGGCGGATGGCTTCAGATACGTTCATAAAACCTCACAGGGCGGAATGGCTGGAAACAGTTCTGTGGAACCTCCGCATTATACCGACTCGGACTATAAAATTGGCCCTGATATAATCCTGACCACCAAAGGGAAAACCAACTTATGAACTATACCCAACAACGGCGGCGTCTCGGACTCACCCTGGGCCTGTTCCTCGGCACCGGATACGCGCTGACCTCCACCCTGATCAACCGCTGGTCGCTGCCCGGCATTCCCATTTATGCCCCGCCCCCCGGCGATTTCTGGACCGTGGTATTCACGATTGCCATGTTCGGCTTATTGGGGTTCGTTGCCTGCCATCCCGATGAATCGCTGCCGGGCGTATTGGTCTCCGGCCTGGCGGGTTCCCTGCTCTCCTCCATCTGGATGTTTCTCGATCAGCCTGTTGCCAACCGCAGCGGCACCTTCGCTTTATTGGTGCTGATCTTTCTGCCGCGCATGTTCTTTTACCTGCCGTTTGGCGCACTGACGCGCTGGCTCGCCAACCATTGGGACCAGCCTGCCTCGCGACCTGTGGCGCCGGCGCGCAAACTTGTCCCCGTGCTGGTCTCGTTTGCGGTGTTGGCGTTGCTCGGCTCCTTGTCACGCTATTCGGCAGCGACGCGGACCTCGCTCGTCCGTATGGATGCGATCATCCAGGAAGCCCTGCAAGCCCAGCCCACCTCGCGCACCGACCTGCCCAAACCCCTGCAGGGTGTGGAAGGCTTTATCCAAAACGCCAACGGACGATACATTTTCACCATCGGTTCCGACCCTGATGTGCTGCCCGTGCAGCGCCCGGTCGTCGAATATGGCGAAGAGGAACCGTTCATTATCATTCGCTTCGAGAATGGCTTCCGCTTTGGCTGTGTGTTCTCGCCGCCCTATGTCCAACCGGCCTGTAGCGATTTCTAATTTTCCAGCGGGTATAATTACCCTGTGGAACTCAACTACAAACCCTATTTACTTTCCGCCCTGTTGCTGATGCTGATCGGCTGGGGCGGATTGTATCTTCTGGTCATGTACATGCCGCCGTTCGTCTGGGCGCGCTGGGGCTTCTTTGTGCTCATGCTCATGGCGGTCGCGGGTGTTTTTCTGCCCCTGGTGTACTTCTTCCATCGCCGCTTTCCCGATGACCCGCCCGCTGATGGCAACGTCATCAGCCGCCAGGCGCTGTGGTTTGGCGTGTATGCCGCCACACTGGCCTGGTTGCAATTAGGCCGCCTCGTCACGGTCTATGTCATTCTTGGCCTCGGCTTTGGCCTGATCGCCATCGAATACTTTATTCGCATGCGCGAACGCTCACACTGGACACCGCCCGCCAACCCCGATGAGCCAGCTTCGTAATTTGCCCTCCGTCGATCAACTGCTCCAAAACGCGACGTCTCTGCTCGAGCGTTTTGGCCGTCCACTGACAGTGGATACGCTGCGAGCGACCCTCGACTCAACCCGCGCGCGCCTCAAAACCGACCCTCAAGCTGCCTCGCCTTCGATCGAACTTTTGCTCGCTGAAGCCGAATCCCGTCTGCTGGCCCTCACCCAACCGACCCTGCGACCCGTAATCAATGCCACCGGCGTGATCCTGCACACCAACCTTGGCCGCGCTCCGCTCTCGAATGCTGCCCTGCGCGCCATGACCGAAGCTGCCGCCGATTATTCCAATCTTGAATATGACCTGACCACCGGTAAACGCGGCTCGCGCCAGGCCCATGCCGAAGCGGTGTTGCAAACCCTGCTGGGCGTGGAAGCCGCTCTCGTTGTGAACAACAACGCTGCAGCGGTCTTGCTGGTGCTCTCGGCGTTGGCGAACAGGAAACGTGTCATCATTCCCCGCTCGCAACTGGTCGAGATCGGCGGTGGCTTCCGTGTGCCCGATGTGATGAAACAATCGGGTGCCAAACTGGTCGAGATCGGCACCACCAACAAGGTCCGCCTCGCTGATTTTGAAGAAGTGCTAAGTGGTGGACCATCCACTTCGTGTCTTGTTATGCGCGCGCACCGGTCCAATTTCAAGATCGTCGGCTTCACCGAGGAGCCTGAGTTGAAAGACATCGTGGCGGTGGCGCATCGGGGGGGTGTGCCTGTTGTGGATGATCTCGGGTCCGGCGCGTTGATCGACACGGCCAAATATGGTTTCGCCCACGAACCGACCGTGCAGGAATCGCTGGCGGCAGGTGCGGATGTGGTGTGCTTTTCGGGTGATAAACTGCTGGGCGGTCCGCAGGCGGGGATCATTGTTGGCAGGAAAGAGTTGCTCGAAAAGATCAAGAAGCATCCGCTGGCGCGCGCCGTCCGTGCGGATAAGACGACGTTGGCAGGCCTCACGGCTACCTTGTTGCATTACCTCAAAGACGAAGCGGAGCGCGAAGTGCCGGTGGTGAGGATGATGTCCATGAATGTGGAGCAGGTGCGGGGTCGGGCTGAGGCGTGGCGG
>CAZJMZ010000252.1:0-4275 GCA_964547115.1 uncultured Anaerolinea sp.
AGTCTGTTGGGTGGTGTAATACTGGAACGGTTTCCAATCCACGATCTTGTTGAAAAAGTCTCCGCTGGCATGGGCGCAATGAAAATTCGCGCCGGGGCGGGTGCGTCCGCCCAGGTTGTCTTCACGCCGGACGTACTCCAGTCCCAGGACGGGGGCTTCGAGCGCGGGGGTGGTGATGTAATCCCAGATCAGGGACGGGGGGAAGGGAATATCCACTTCGATCTTGATCCACGCGGTCTCAGGGTTGACCACGTAACGCATCTCGTCCAGATAATTTTGCCAGGCGGTCCTGAGGTCATGCACCTGGATCTGCACTTCGCCGAGATGTTCGTAGGTTTCGGTGTGGGGAATCAGCGGGTCACACAACTTTTGTAAAGTCAGCTTGTTGGCCGCTGCCTCTGAAAAGATGGCATAGGCTTTGACCCCGGTCTTTTCGATGACGTTGTTCTTCAACATGCGGTGCGGCACGATCACGTCCGCGCCGAGCAGTTCTTCCTTGTCACCCAGCTTTTGGATCATGTATTCCCCATAATGGACGGCGGCTTTCAAGTCCAGCAGTTTCATGTTCTTGCAGGCGTTGCATTGGCAGGTGGTGTTGAGCACCATTTGCTGCAAGGTCTCTGAGAAGACGATGTATTGATTTTCGAGAACTTCCACCAGGCTTTGCGGATTGACGAACTCGGTCTCAGGGACGTACATGAAGATGGCGTCGCCGCGAAAGCCTGAGATGTGCAATGGGAATTTGATGTGCGCCAGTTGGGCATCGAACAGTCCCTGCAGCGTGGCGTGGGCGTGTTCCAATTCCGACTTGGTCAGGTATTCGGTATATCCTGAAATATCCGTGATGATGAAGTAGCCTTTGGTTGCCATGCCATACCTCTAAACACAAGATTTTTCAAGTGTACTCGAAAATTGCCACTGATTCTTTGAGGCTCTTTTCTTATCCCCGATGATATTGCGCCAAAAATCGCAGCAACATTCCATTGATCCCTGGCGCATCATCCCCGTTCATGCCGTGGCTGACGCCGCTCACGATCTGGCTGTCCACCAGGTTGGGCAGCAGTTTGCGGGCGCGGGCCAGGGCTTTGTCCTTGTTGAAGGCCGCCTCATACTCGCCGAAATACACCGCGGTCGGGCAGGTGAGCTGTTTGAGAGCCTCATCCGGCAGGGGTTCAGGCGCACGCCCATCATGCTTGACTTCGGAGAGGAGCAGGCCGAACAATTCTTTCTCGTCTGCAGATGGGATGTGTCCCGGCAAGGCCATCACCTTCAGGAATAACTCCGCGCGTTTGTCGAATGACAGAAAAGGCATGATGAACAGGTAAGGGGTCAGCTTAAACATCAACCTGGAGCCTTGTGGCGTGAACCCGGCTGAACTCATCAACACGGCGCTGATCATCCGCTGTGGAGCGACCGTTGCCAGTTTGAGCGCCAGCCACCCGCCAAAAGAAATTCCGATGAAGGAGGCCGCCTCCACCTGGACGGCATCCATTACATCGGTCAGCCAATCGGCGTAGGCGCTGCCCTCGCGCGGAATGCGGTTTGGCGTGCTTTTGCCCATGCTGGCGGGCATATCCGCTGCGTAGATGGAATGGGTTTTGGCCAGTTCGTTGATCTGCGGCACCCACATCCCGGCGCTGGCGTTCATGCCGTGCAGCAGAAACACAGGCGGATCTTGATTCCCTCCCGCGTGGATGACATGCGTCACACCGAATCGCGTTTGGACGAATTGCGCCTCATACGGCACCGAAATTTGACCCAGCATTCGATCTTGCAATGCCATGCAGCGCCGGTGTCCCTCGGCGGTTTTGAACATGGGTAACGTATCAGGAGGAGAGATGGCCATGAATTAATAACCCGTTCACTTCCTCCGTTATTCCAACCCCTTCGCTTATTCCTGATGGGTGGGCGTTTCGTCGAAAGCGGCAAACCGGTTGCGCCCGGCGTGTTTGGCTCGGTATAAGGCTTCATCTGCCAGTTCGAGCAACTCATCGAGATTTTTTGCGCGGCTTTGGGCCAGCTCCGCGATACCCAGGCTGGAGGTAATCGAGATGGAGACCTTCCTGGTTGCAACGGTGTGTTTGTTCAGCTTTTCAAGCAGGCGTTCTGCGATCTGTTTGGCGGCTTCCTGGGTGCTGCCCGGCACAATGATCGCAAATTCGTCACCGCCGTATCGGCCGATCAACTCGCCCTGCCGCAGGCTTTCCCGCAGGATGCGGGTGATCTCGATCAAGGCCTGGTCACCGACGGCATGGCCATAGGTATCGTTGATCTGTTTGAAGTGATCCAGGTCCAGCAGAATGGCGGAGAGCGGCTGATTGCTCTCGAGCGCCCGGGCAATTTCCTGCTCGCCGAGGTTGAAGAACTCACGCCGATTCAACACGCCGGTCAGGGCGTCCAGCCCGGCCAGTTTTGCCAGTGCTTCCTGCGCAGACTTCCGTTCTTCGATCTCGCGCCTTAGTTCGCTGTTCTTCAAATATTGGATATTGGCGTCCTTCTTTGCCGACTCGAGTTGGTGGCTGACTTGAAGCCCCATCAGCCGTTTGGCCGAATTTTCGTTGAACACGGTCTCTTTGAGCGCGTGAAATTGTTTGTGATGTTTCAGCGCGGCCTCAAAATCCTTTTTCGCTTCGAAGATGTCGGTGAGCAATTGATGACATAAATATTCGCCGCGGCGGTCATTCGATGCCTGGCTGGATGCGAGGCCGCTTTGGGCGAATTGGATCGCTTCAGCCTCCCTGCCTGATTGAAAATACACCCGGCCAAGATGGTATAAGCATTGGAATTCATCTGATCCCAATTTCCGTTCACGAGACCGAGCCAGGGCGTCTAATAGGGCTTTCTCGGCATTGGCCAGATCCTGAATGCCGATGTAGATCTCCCCCAACGTACTTAATGCGGTTACTTCCACGGTGTCAAGCTCATGCTCACGGGCCAGGCGAATGCTTTCCTGGCAGGTGCTTAATGCTTGTTCTCCATTGCCCATATCAAGATATGTCAGCGCCAGGTTGTTCAAGGCGATGCTTTCCCCCGGAAAATAGCCGAGCTCCCGCTGGTTTTGCACAACCTTCAACCCTGTTTCCAGTGCCGCATCCAGGTTGTCCGCTTCGGCATAGATGACGCTGAGAATGTTGAGCATCCGTGTTTCGCGGTGAAGATTCAGGGTTTCCTGGGCCAGCTTGAGACCCTTCATCCCATAGTCTGCTGCCAGGCCGTACTCTCCAAAGTTGCGATACGTCCAACTCAGGTTTCCAAAGATATCGATCTGGTATTCAGCGATTTCGGCGGTTCTGGGTTTCAGTCCCTCTAAAAGCTCCAGCGCCTGCAAAGAGGCTGATAGGGCCGAATCGTATTTCCCGGCGTCGTTGTTGAGTGCTGCAAAGCAGCGCAGGCTGCCCGCAATCCCGAATTGATACGGCTCCATTTCGAATGGATCGCTTGTGGCTGATTGATAGGCTTGCTCTGCCAGGGAGCGGGCGTAATTTTGATTTCCAAGACTCGCGGCCCAGGCAAGCTCATTGACGATATCGATCCGCGCTTTTGGGTCTGTGGCGTTTTGCAGCCTGGATTCCAATTCCGAGACGGAAAGGTTCATGGGGTTGTACTCTGTTCCGTATTTTGATCAATATGTTAATTGCGGCAAAACTTCGAAATTATCACTTGAACTCATTGTACGCCCAATTCCCGGCTCGGAAAAGACGCGCCTGCTGCGCTTTACTTCCTGCGCTCTTCCAGACCCTTGAGCATCAACTCCTTGGTGATGGCGGGGTCCGCTTTGCCTTTGGTGGCGCGCGCCACCTGCCCCACGAACCATTGCAGCAGGGTCTCCTTGCCACCGAGATATTTTTCCACTTCGGCGGGATTGTCGTTGATGACCTTCGTCACGGCTTCTTGAATGAAGCCTTCGTCGGAGACTTGGGCCAGTCCCTTTGCCTGGACGATCTGCGCGGGATCGCCACCGCTCTTGAGCAGTTCGGCCAGCACGGTCTTGCCCGCGTTGCCGCCGATGACCTTGTCGGTGACCATGTCGATGAGTTGGGCAAAGGCTTCAGGCGCGAGCGTGACTTCTTCGATGGATTTGCCGGAGTCGTTCAGGTAGCGCATGAACTCGCCCGCGATCCACGAGTGGACCGCTTTGGCAGGCGACTTGGCTTTGGCCACCACACGCTCGAAGTAGTCGGCGAGAGTCTGTTCGGAGGTGAGGAAACGCGCCTCGGACGGAGTCAAGCCAAAGTCCGCGATGAAGCGGGCGGTCTTTGCTTCCGGCAGTTCGGG
>CAZJMZ010000253.1:0-4252 GCA_964547115.1 uncultured Anaerolinea sp.
GCATGCATGGAATGTCCCAACTCATGCGAGAGTGTGCTCATGCTGCCGATGTCATCGGTATAGCTCATCAAAATGAATGGATGCGTGTCGCTGGGCACGCGCGTGGAGAAGGCGCCCTGACGTTTGCCCGCATTGGGCGACCAATCCACCCAGCGATCGGCGAGGCAGCCCTGCCGCATCACGCGCACATACTCCTCCCCCATCGGCTCCAATCCCGCGCAGATCCAATCCACGGCTTTTTCGAACGGCACCTTGTGTGTTTTGGTGGTAAGCGGCGCCCACACATCATACGGATGCAAAGTCTTCACACCCAATGCCTTGCGGCGAATGCGCCAGTACTTGTGCCAGAGCGGCAGGTTCTTCTTGAAGATCGCCAGCAAATTGTGGAACATCTCGACCGGCACATCCCCATTGAACAGCGTAGACTCCAGCGACGACTCGAAGCGCCGGGCCTTCATCATGAAGACGTTTTGTTTGATGGAAGCGGTCAAGTTGCTGGCCAGCGTGTTCTTATATTCGAGATACTTGTCGTTGTAGTTCTGCCAGGCGGTCTGGCGGGCTTTGCGGTCGGAGGTGTTCAGGATGGCGTCAAAGGTGCTTTGGGTTAATTCCACCGGGCTGCCATCGCTGTTGCGCGCGGGTTTGAACTTGAAATCGGCATTGGCCAGCACGTTCGCGGTCGAACGGACGGTGCCGAACGGGTCACGTGCCATGCCGAGCAGCTCCTCTACCTCCGCACTGCGGACGTGTGACTGCCTGCGGAACAGGTCGTTGAAGTAGTGCGTATACAACGCCATGCGCGGGTCGTCCTGCAACCATTGGCGCAGTTTCGCTTCGCCGATGGTCAGCAACTCCGGGTCCACAAAAGAGGTAGCCGCGCCCACCTGCGCCATGGCAGACATGGCCTTGCCACTAAGCGCCGCCCCGACCTGGTCACCAGTATCCACCGCGCTGGACATGGTGGCATACACCTGTACCCTGGCAGCCCGTTTGGATAGGTCTTCGATCAAGGCCATCGCTTGCAGAAAAGTATCGGGGCCATCGCCCAGATGTCCCCGTAGAGGGTGAAGCGCGGCCAGTCGCTCGAGCAGGTTCGCCACTTCCACGTCGAAGGCTTGTGGCGATGCAAAGACGCTTTCAGCATTCCACGTCTGGTTCGGTTTTACTTTGGCGCGAGGCAGCGGTGTGGGCATACAGGCACGCTCCTATTGTTTGTTGAGGGTCACGCTTTTGGGCTGCGAGGCGGGCACGCCGCCGCCGTTGGCCGTAGCCAGGTTGATCACCGACCCCACATTGACATCGTTCTGCGAGATGGTATACAGCGCGGTGCATTCCAGCGATGTGCCGGGCGCCAGTGTGGCATTCGCCGCGCCGCAATTGAAGGCCGAGGCGCCGATCAACACATCGGTGATCGTGAATTGCGCGGGCCCGAGGGCAGTGTTGCCGGTGTTGGTGATGATGTATTTGAATGTGACCTGCTGCCCGGCCTGATTGAAGGTCTGTGGGCTGGCAGAAACGGTCAGCGTGAGAGCAGCTGCGGGCTTGCTGACAGACGCTGTGGCGGTCTGCGATTGTGCACCACCTCCCACTGCATACACAGTGTTCGTGATACCGGCGGCGTTCATATCAGCCTGGGTGGTCACGTAGACGGCTGTGCACGTCAGTGTGGTGTTGGGCGCAATGGACGTGTTGGGGTTTCCACAATTGATCGGCTGGCTGCCTGCCACGCTGCTATATACACGGAACTGGTCCGGCCCAAGCGCCGTGGCACCCAGGTTCGTGAGCGTGTATGTGAACGTGATCTGCTGATTGACCTGGTCATAGGTTTGAGGCGTCACCGAGATCGAGAGCAATAAGTTGCGGGTGGTGGGTGGTGGTGTGATGCCGCTCCCGGCGGAGTTTTTCGGCACGATCACCGTGCCCCCCACAGTCAACGAATTGGAACGGATCATCTGCAAAATATACGGGTCGGCATTATATAACTGGGCAATGGAAGCCCACGTATCCCCCGCCGCCACCTTATGAGCGACGACGCACGGCTTGCCATAGATCTTGCCTTTGCTCCCAATGTTTGGGATGGTGAGGACCATCCCCGCCTCCAACTCAGCCGGGTCTGCCAGCTGACGATTGGCCTGGATCACGCTCAGAGGATCAGCCCCATAGCAACGCGCAATATGCCATAACCACTCCCCCAACTCCACCGTGTGCTGGATCGTAGCGCCCGGTGTGAGGTTCGTCTGGCTTGGGGCTGCACCCTTGGTGAGCGTCACCGATGCCGGCTGCGAAGCGTTCACGCCGCCGCCGGAGGCTGTCACCTGGTTCACGATCGAGGCCGCATTCATATCGGCGGCCGAGATGGCGTATTGCACCTGGCAACTGATGGTCTCGTTGGGCGCGATGGTGATGTTCGGATTGCCACAGGGTGCCGGTTGATTCCCAGCCAGGCTGCTCGTAATACGAAACTGGTCCGGGCCCAACGCGGTAGTACCACCGTTCTTGATACTATACGTAAAAGTGATGACCTGTGCCGCTGCAGCGTACGTCGCTGTATCAGCAGTAACACCAGCCACCAGCACTTTTGGGGTACCCACCGGCACGGTGGCATTGGCCTGATTCGAGTTAATGCCGTTGATGGTGGCGGTGGCGACAACCGTCACCGAACCGCGGTCGAGGTCTGCCTGGGTCAACACGTAATCAGCCGTACAGCCCACGGTTTCCCCGGGGTCTAGAGAGTCGTTCAAGTTGTTGACCGTGTTCGTAGCCTGACAGGTCGAGGTAATGCCATTGATGACCGCATTCCCAGCCACTGCCGCCTGCCCGGTATTCTTCACCCCAAAATTAAAGCGAATGGCCTGCCCCACGGTTGTATATTGCAAGGAGGGGTCCACCTGCACACTCAACTCCAACGCTGCCGTGGTTTGAAAAGCAGCAGGCGCAACTTCTGTGCTGGACGACGAGAACAATCCACAAGAAGTCAGCAGCAACGAACAAACCATCGAAAGTCCAACCAGGCGGGTCATTGTAGTCATAAGCACTCCCTTCAGATATGGGTCAAGCACTCGGTCAACTCCGGCTCGTGTCTTGGTTCTATGATATGGAATGGCGTACGGATTGAACAAATCTTATCACACTTGCTTACCCCAAAAACATGCGCAGGTGGCCGCTATCATGCGGCCAGCCACACACTAACTCAAAAACTCAGGCTGGCTCGCCCACAAAAAGAACAGGACCATCAGCTCGGCCAGTTTGGCATAATAACCGATGGCAGCCGTGGTGGCCAGTTCAAAGGTTTTATCGCCAAAGATCAACCATAGCAGAATGGTCAATGTGACATAAGCCGCCATCGACCAAAACACACCCTCGCGCCGCTGCCGAAACCACTCACTTGGCATAAAGTATGCGCTCAACAAGGTTAGCGTACCAAAGCCATTCAACACTATCCAGTCAAAATAGCCAAAATCAGGATACAGTGAAATATGTAAAAAAGCGGTGGTAAGGCTGGCACAGACCAAACCTGCATGTGCGACGGAAAATCTCATACTCGGCTCCAAAATGTCCCGCACAGACAAAGCCCATGCGGGGTTGTTTACCGGTCTGCAAGCGAAACAGCAGCCAGCCTGCGCATTATCCCACATCCCACGGCGCAATTCCACGCCCAAGCCCACTTCGCAGTGACCCATGAACAACCTCGGCCACCACATCTGGCAGCACCTCCGCTGCAGCCGCCAACAAGCCGAAACACCCGGCGATCATCATATCCCCGAACGGCGCGGCAAAATACGGCCGAAGCGACGCCGAAGCCTGGTGTGAGAACAGGCTCCGGCGCGGGCCTGTCACCACCACATCAAATTCATCGCCTCCCAATTCAAACCTGTCATGGGTATACAACAGCGCACCATGCCCCATATCGTCAAACACATCCGCATGCTTAAGTGACCCATCCGCCAGCTTACGGATCAGACTCTCCAGCTTTGGCAGGTCGATCTCACCGGTATGGTGCTCAAACACCCCTTCGATGCCATCTTCGCCCAGACGGAAGGCCAGGGTGTGAAAGTTCCCCACATTGCAAATGATTTTGCGTCGACGCCCCGCCACGACCGGGTCGAAGTCTGCACCCAGCACCGCCGCCGGAGCGGTATCCATCACCACCAACGGACATGGCAGGTCTCCCGCCGAATCGGCCACAGCTTGCAGACGCGTCATAATGCCGGGGATCTCAGTGGACCGGTGGGCAAATGCCGTTAGTGAGTTC
>CAZJMZ010000254.1:0-1822 GCA_964547115.1 uncultured Anaerolinea sp.
TGGTGGAAGGCTCGGGCCACTTCCGCACCCCGGTGGCGAAAGGCATCGAAATTATGGAAGGTCTGCGCGGGCACACCTCCGGCTATGCTGTGCCGCAATACATTGTGGATGCGCCCGGCGGCGGCGGGAAAATCCCCGTGCTGCCCAATTACCTCTTGAGCATGTCCGACCATAAGGTCGTTCTGCGTAATTACGAAGGCTACGTCACCACCTACGAGGAGCCCACCGATTACCTCCCCAGTCACGCCGCCCAATACAAAGGCGAGAAGCGCCCCGAACCCGGGCAGGAGGGCGTGCATGGCCTGCTCGAAGGCATGGAGATGTTCATCAAGCCCGAAGGCTTCGACGAAACCCACGACCGCCACGGCATTCAACACCGCTTGAAAGATACCAAGAAGTGGCAGCCGCTCGGCATCGGCGAGGGCAAAGGTCAGCCCAACGATAAATAACCCGGATGAGCAATATGTGTGCGGGGTGGCAAAGCCCACTCCGCACCTTCACGGGAAGTAACCATAAGGAGATATCATGAATCAAACCACAAAGCGCATCCTCTTCACCCTCTTGATAATGACGGTCGTCCTGACCGCCTGCGCCCCGGCGGCCGCGCCCGCCCCCACCCAGGACCCGGCTGTCGTCCAGCAACAGATCGAACAGGCTGTGCAGGCGACCATTGAAGCGCAGAACGCGCGGGCGACCGAACAACAAGCCTTGATCGTCCCCTCGAACACCCCGCTTCCGACTCAGACCGAAACTGTTGCCGTCGCCCCGACCATTGCCCTGCCGACAGCGACTCCGCTGGTGATCGTACCGCCCACCGTGGCGCCCGTCACGGGCGGTGGTGGCGGGGGCGCTCCTGTGGTCGTTGCCAAGGATTATGACTGCACCGTTGGCGCACGCCTGCCATTGGATGGCGCCGTCTATAAGCCCGGCAACGAATTCGATATCAAGTGGACCATCAAGAACACCGGCACCAAGGTCATTCGCGCTGGCACCGACCTGAAATATTACAGCGGCGGTAACTTTGTCAAAGTGGACTTCGTGGAACTGCCCGAGTTGCAACCCGGCGCCACCACCACGATCATTCTCGACGCCAAGGCTCCGAGCAAAGGCGGCCAGTACATCATGACCTGGGTCGTGGAAGGTCAGTTGTGCTTCCCGCACACTGTGATCCTTGTGCAAAAATAACAAGGGGCAGCGGTTCTCACACCCCGAAGAAGCCATGACGTTTACGAGAAACAAATCCCTGCTCTGGGCACTCACACTGGTCGTCATCCTGGCGTGCGTGCCCGGTGTTGGCGGACCAGCAGCCCCGGCTGTGGCCACGCTCGACCCGAACGCGATCAACACGGTCATTGCCGGGACGGCTCAGGCCGCACTGACCCAGACCCAGGCCGCCATTCCGAGCGCCACACCCACGGTGCCCACTGCCACGCCCACGAAAACCTTTACCCCAGAGCCCACTGCCACGGCGACGGTGATCTTCATTCTCAGTTCCCCCACCCCACTGGTCTTGCCGACCATCATTGCGGGCGGCAAGCAGGATTATGCCTGTCAGGTTATCAGTCAGAAACCGGCCAACGGCACCTCGTTCAATCCGCGTGACGATTTTGACGCCAAGTGGACAGTAAAGAACATTGGCCGGAGAGAATGGGATAACAACAGCGTGGATTATTACTACGTCAAAGGTGACAAACTCCACAAGGTGGATGCGTACGACCTGCCCAAAGCGGTCAAGGTTGGCGAGACGATCGAGATCATCGCAGACATGGTCGCGCCGAAGAATCAAGGCTCCTATGCCACCAACTGGTCTCTGCGGATCGGT
>CAZJMZ010000254.1:1922-4252 GCA_964547115.1 uncultured Anaerolinea sp.
CTTCCCAACCGTCTGACAGGCTGATGACTTCAATATACTC
Source organism: uncultured Anaerolinea sp. (assembly GCA_964547115.1). Taxonomy (GTDB): domain Bacteria; phylum Chloroflexota; class Anaerolineae; order Anaerolineales; family Villigracilaceae; genus Defluviilinea. Next base: position 1,963 of record CAZJMZ010000254.1, read on the forward strand.
ACGCATCAAGGCCTCACCGTAAAAATCGGTCTGCCCGTCAATGAACACAAGTTCATGCGGCCAAAGGCGATAGAGCATGTATCCGCCCCACACAAATTGATTGAACACCCGGCCATCCTGCGGATTCTGTTCCAGCCAATCCACTGCTTGAACGGGCATCTTCTCTGGCAGAAATATATTGCCAGTGCCTTTCTGGTCCAGCGGTACACCACTCCATAGTAAATAACCAAACAACAGGGTCGCCAAAATGGGCCACAGATAACCGCGCAATTTCGAAGAGCTATCCTGCAAGCGAGCATTGCGCTTCCAAAGTTTGAACAGAGACTCGACCCAACCTTGCAACATGCCCGCGTACACCGGCGCAGTGACCACTGCAAACAGCGGAATGTTTCGCAGGCTATACAAACTCATCGCGGCCCAACCGGCCAGCAACAGGGCTTCACGCGCAGCCAAACGCCGCTCCTGCATCAAAGCCAGGATGGCAAACGCAAGCATGCTGAGAAAGCCCCACATATCGCGCTCGTGAAAATCGGGCGAGAGATACTCCACGGTATGGCTGGTCATGAAGGAGTTGCTCACATACCCCACGCTCGTATCCCACAATCCCAGGCCAGATGGGTTGATGAACGTGATTAAGAATGACAGACCTCCGATCAGCAACAACCGGCCGGCCAGCGTTTTATTTCCCCGCCCGTGCAACCATTCCCACATCCAATCAACCAGATATGCGCCCCAGATCACGAACCCCGCAATGAAAGCGCCATGGGTATTGACCCACACCAGCATCAACAGCGGAAAGAACCACCAGCGCTGCGACTCGCCCCGATAAAATCTTTCCAAGCCGTAGGCCCACAGTGTCACAAAAAAGAACGTGAACATGTGTGGGCGCGCCAGCCAATGCACCGAAGAGACCGCCGCCACCAACGCCGCTATGGACAAGGCAATCAGACGCAGCAACCCGCGCCGCACCAACTCTTCGTACACCATCAGTACAGTCACTGAAGCCAGCAAGGCCGTCAGCAGCACCGGTCCATTCAGTCCCAGCCAGCGATGCACCAGCGCAAAAGCCACCTGCGCCAGCCATTCATGCGGCACCAACACTTCACCGTTCATCGTATGCGAGAAAATATCCCGCACCGGGATCGTGCCCATATCTAGAATGTAATCACCAATGGTGATATGCCGTCCCAGGTCCCCATCGTTATTGAATAAACGCGGCCCGCCCAACAGCAAACTAAAGAACACCCCAATGAACAAAATATCGCGTGGCTGCGGCAACAAATAGAACAAAACAGAGGCTGACTTTTTCATGCCGCTATTTTATTGCAGATTTCCAAAAGCCAGCCCAACAGAACAGACAGGGTAGAATTATCGTGATGTCACTTCTTGCTTCAACTCTGCTTCAATACTATCACAGGATGCAAACCCGATATCCCGAGACACTCTGGTGCGGAGATGGAACGCACCAGACTCTGGCCCTGACCTTCGATGACGGGCCGCACCCGCTTCACACTCAGCCGGTGCTGGATACGCTAAAGAGACACCGCATCCGCGCTTCGTTCTTTTTGCTCGGCCGCTACGTGGAGCAACACCCTCAACTCGTGGAATGCATCCATGCCGATGGACATGTCATCGGCCTGCACGGCTACCGTCACCGTGCGTTCCCGCTCGAACAGCCCGCCACATTGCAAGCACAACTCACCCGCACCCGCCAGCGTATCGCCGAAATTTGCGGCCTCACCCCGGAAACGACTCGCTACATCCGCCCGCCGTATGGTGCCTTCAACCGCAGCGTCCTGACCCACCTCATGGCTTGGGGCTATCAACCAGTCATGTGGAACAACCTCCCACCACACTGGATGCAACCCTTACAGTGGAGCATCCAACAGACCCTGAACCAAACCACACCCGGCGGCATCATCGTCCTGCACGATGGGCATGGGCATGGCACCACAGTGGCTCAACTACTTGAACATATCCTCCCGACGCTACAAGCCCGGGGCTTCGAGTTTGTCACCCTCGATCGTTTGTAGAGGCTGTAGGCCAGGCGACCTGAGTTAACAGCCTGCCACCCTAGCTTTCACACTCCTCATTATTCCCCTTACCCCATCCACCAGCGCCATATCAGCCAGCCGAAAACTGGCATGATGCCAACTTGCCTATCCGCAATCCAAAGCAGGCTATTGCTAGCTTCAATACAATTGAATTGCAGGGCTTGGAATTCAACAACGACCCAAAATCTGTAATGGCATAATGGCCCGACCTTGCCCGAACAAGGCGCCGGGCGGGG
>CAZJMZ010000255.1:0-4235 GCA_964547115.1 uncultured Anaerolinea sp.
TCCTTTTTTGCTTCAGACGTTCTTATAAAAAATCTACCTTGTGTTATCTCTTTTCAGATATTCGCAAAATAAACTATGCTCAATATCGTTACCAAACAAGGAGATAACTACCATGACCTTTTATTTGCACCCCTATGCCTATACCCAGACCCGCCCGGCCCGCCGTGTTGTTCGGCGTTGGGCTTCGTCCGAGCCTCGCCCGCTGGGCGTCAATGTACAGGAGCAGGACGATGTCTATGTGCTCTCGGCGCTGGTGCCAGGTCTCAAAGCCGATGACTTGAACATTCAGGTGTTGGAGGATGTCGTCCGCATCGAAGGTGAGTATGCGCCAGATGAAAACGAATACCTGATGCGCGAACTGCCACACGGCTCGTTTACCCGCACCCTGCGCCTGCCTGTTGCGATCGAGGCTGATGCGGTCGAAGCGAAGATCGCAGATGGGGTCCTGACGCTGACCCTGCCCAAGGCAGAATCCGCCCGGCCGAAGCGCATTCAGGTTGTGGCGAAGTAAGAAGCGGCCTGTCGTCCGCAAACAAAATCCCGTGCTGCATGGCGCGGGATTTTTCGTTGGGCGCTCCGTGTATAATTCGTCCCATCTTAATTTTGGAGTGCGTTTGTGTCACGAAACAAGTTTGTGATTTGGGTTTTGATCCTGGTCTTGGGGCTGGCGGCCTGTGGGGCCGAGACGGCTTCTCCTGTAACCGAGGCTGCGCCGGTCCCGACCAATACCGGTGTGCCTGTGGGTCCAACGGCCACAGCCACACCCGTGGTGCCATTAGTGATCCTGATCGTGCCTGCCGACCTGGATGTGGAGACATCCAACCTGTACCAAAAAACCGTGTACGACCTGGCCCAGGCTTCGGGCATGCGTTATCAGGTGCGTAATACGCTTACGCCTGCCGAACTGGAGCCGGGGTTGCAGGTGGTGATCGCCCTGTCGCCCGACCCGGGAATTGCCGCTCTGGCCGCCGCTGCGCCGAATGTTCAGTTCCTGGCCATCAATATTCCAGGTGTGACGGCAGGCGGCAACATCAGCGCATTGGGTGGTTCCACACAATCAGACCTGGCGGCCTTTCTGGCTGGGTATACGGCCGCGCTCATTACCGACGACTATCGCATTGGCATGATGATGCCGCGCGATAACGCCGACGCCATCCGCGCCTTCAATGCCTATGCCAGCGGCATGACCTACTATTGCGGTATTTGCCGTCCGTTCTACTATCTGCCTTGGGCTTTCCCGCAATACGTGGATATTCCAGCCACCGAAGATGTCAATAACTACGATGCCTATTCGGATATCTTGATCGCGCAATACAAGGTGCGCACGATCTATCTCCACCCCGATATTGCCACCCAGGACCTGGCCACCTACATCGGCACGACCGGTGTGCTAATGATCGGTTCCAGCCGCCCAGAGCAACTCCCTGCCGGGTGGGTGATGACGATCCAGCCAGACGTGGTCAAGGCCATTCAGAATGCCTGGCCCTCCCTGGTGGCGGGGCAGGGCGGACTCACGGTTCAATCACCCCTGGGCCTGAGCGACATCGACCCCAGCCTGCTCTCTCCCGGACGCCAACGCCTTGTGGAGCAAATGCTGGTCGAACTGCAAACCGGATTGGTCAGCCCCTAGAATGCAACACTCCCGCGCCCACAGCGCGGGAGTGTTGACACAAAAGGAGGAGATGAAACTAGAGAATGGCTTGGGATGAAAGTTTGAGACTGCGTTCGCCCTGACCCAACCATGCCATTGCCTTGACGATGAGAACGGCTGGGTTTACCGGTTTGATGAGACATTCGTCTGCGCCGGACCGGTTGGCTTCCATAATGTCGTCCACGGTGTTGGCCGAGACGGTCATGAGGATGGGGCCACGGCTGGCGGAGCGCAGCCCATTAAGCAGAAAAGTACGTTCGGTTTGGGATAATTTAATATCCACCAGCATCAGGGATGGACCGATCAAGTTTGCCGTTTGCATGGCATCGTGGATGTTGGACTCGTTCAGCACGATGCAGTTGCGCTGGTTGAAGAGCGTATCCCAGACCGCAACATTATCCGGCTGGTCCGAGATGATCAGCACGGTATGGAGGGGGATGGTATTAACATCAGTTTTGGAAGAAACCATATTAAATTCCTTTCAATGATACCTACTTGACGCGTTTCATGGCAGCGTGTTACACTCGAAACCAGCAAGTTATCTTATGAAAGGAGGCGCACGGCCCATGTTTTTGAGCAAGGTATCCACCACTACAACGTTCATCCGCATCCAGTCTGGCGGTTTGGGCTTTGTTCCTTGTCGTAGTGCGCCTGTTCCCGGTTGAGATAAGCAGTTCGTTCTGTATCCACCAGCCACGGCGCACCCGCCCGTGGCTGTTTTTTTTCGGTCACCAGCCATGGGCAAATCGCCTGTGGCTGTTTTTATGTACCCAAATATAGAGGAGAAGACCATGTTTGACATTGCCACCCAGTTATATGATGCCCGCGATATCCGCCTGGGCCCGATCGATTACGAAAAGGACCCGGCGGTCGAATCAAAGTGGACGCACGATGCTGTGTTCATGCGCCTGTTCGATGTGGAGCCTGCGCGCCCGCTTTCTGCGGCGTTGGTGAAGAAGCAATATGAGAAGCTGGAAAAGAAAATGGAAGAAAGCCGCGATATGTTCTATTTCACCATTCGAGCGCGGGAGGATGACCGCCTGATCGGTAAGGCCGAATTGCGGCGCATCGAGTGGAACAATGCCAATTGTCAGTTGCGATTGGGCATTGGCGCGGAGGCGGACCGGCGTAAAGGCTATGGGACGCAGACCCTGCACTTGTTATTGCGTTTTGTGTTTGCCGAACTGAACATGCACCGGGTGACGGTCAATATTCCTGAATACAACACAGGTGCACTGGCGCTCTTCCGCAAGTTCGGGTTTGTGGAGGAAGTGCGCCGTCGCAAGGCGTTGGAACGGGACGGGCGCCGTTGGGACCTCTTTGTGTTCGGCTTGTTGCAGGCCGAATGGCTGGAGCAGGCCAAAGCGTAGTTGGATGCGTATGTCATCCAGTGAAAGGAGTTTGAGATGAATGATCTTTTTCGCGGAGAGTTGGTCCGCCTGACAGCTGAAGAGCCCGAGGTGCGCGCCAAACAACATGCAAGCTGGCAGCGCGATACAGAGTTCCACCGTTTGATCGATACCGCGCCCGCCGATCTGTTCTCTGAGAAGCACATTCGTGCCTGGATCGAGAAGAGCCTGGAAGAGGGCTTCAAGCCTGAGCGCTATTTCTTTTCGATCCGCACACTGACTGATGACCAGTTGGTTGGCTTTCTCAATTTATGGTACGACCTGATCCATCGGGAAGCGTGGGTGGGCATCGGTATCGGTGACCGTGCCAATTGGAGCAAGGGCTATGGCACGGATGCAATGAAATTGTGCCTGCGTTATGCGTTCATGGAGATGGGCGCCGAGCGGGTCACTTTGGGTTTGCATGAATATAACCCGCGTGCCTTGCGGTCGTATGAGAAAGCCGGGTTCACCATGGAAGGCTTCACGCGCGAAGATACCCGGCGTGAAGGCAAATGGACCGGCGGCTATTGGATGGGCGTTCTGCGCGACGAGTGGTTTGCCCGGCAGGGAGTGCAGGCATGAACGAACTCTTGAAAGGCAACCTGGTCCGCCTCTCGGCTTTTGACCCCGATGAGATGGGCAAGGCCTTCCCAAACTGGAGCCGTGATTCGGAGTACTGGCGCCTGATGGATGCCGGTGTGCCGCGTTTGCCCTCGGTGAAAGCCGCTACGCAGTTCTTCAGCCATGATGTGGATGAACTCTCAACTGCAGTGTATTTCTTCACTGCCCGCACGATCGCTGAAGATCGCCTTGTGGGCGAGATGGTGCTGGATGTGGTCAACTGGAGCGGCGGCGACGCGTTCGTAGGTTTGAGCATCGGCAGGCGCGAAGATTGGGGCAAAGGCTACGGTACCGAAATGATGCGCCTGCTCCTGCAGTTCGCGTTCATGGAGATCAACCTGCGCCGCGTGACGCTGGCCGTCTTCGACTATAACCCGCGCGCCATTCGCGCGTATGAGAAGGCGGGCTTTCGCCATGAAGGGCGCATCCGTCAGTTTTTGCATAAAGAAGGTCAACGCTGGGACATGCTCTTCATGGGCGTCCTGCGTGAAGAATGGTTGGAGCAACAAAAATGAAAGCACGTTCGTACGCAGGCTTGCACGATCTGCAGGCCATGCTGGATCTTTTATCTG
>CAZJMZ010000256.1:0-4199 GCA_964547115.1 uncultured Anaerolinea sp.
GCCGATATTTATGGTCAGTTGGGCATCGTATACTTCCGTTCACGCAACTATGAAGGCTCCATCCTCTCATTCGAGTGTGCAATCCGCGGGTGTTCGGGTGAAGCCTCTTGTAAGGGGCGGGGGCTGGATAAATGCGCGCCTGAAGTAGGGCCGGAATTTGTGGAGCAGACCATTCAGGGTTTGCCCATCGCCCCAAATACCATGGTCTATTACTATACTTATGGTTCGGTGCTGGCCGCGTTAAGCCGCCCGGCGGATAATAAATGTGGCGATGCCATGCAGGTCTTTCGGGAGGTGCGGGCGGAGTTGAATGCCAACCCCGAGGCCTACTCCGATTCAGTTTCGACGGTTTTGAGCATTGTGCAGGCGGGTGAGGCCATCTGCGCTTCGTTGGGGGAGGAGAACACGGCTCCGGTTCCAACGGGCACGCCGGGGGGCGGAGGCGAAGCGGGGGTTACATCCACACCCACGCCTTGAGCGGCCACCTGTATCAGAAGTCTGTAAGAATTTTTACATCCCTCTTGACTTGACCTTCCAAAATAGGTAAGATAGCGATTAGCACTCGATAGTTTGGAGTGCTAATTTCTTGATTATTCAATAAACCCTATCAGGAGGCACAAACAATGGCAGGCAAAATGAAACTGAAGCCCCTTGGCGGACGTGTGATCGTTGAACCGATCGAACAGGAAGAGATCACCGCTGGCGGCATCATCCTTCCCGAAACCGCGAAGGAAAAACCACAGGAAGGCAAGATCGTTGCGGCAGGACCCGGCGAGCGCGATGAAGATGGCAAGCGCATCGCCCTGGATGTGAAGGTCGGTGATCGCGTGTTGTATGCGAAGTATTCCGGCACCGAAGTGAAAGTGGATGGCAAGAAAGTGCTCATCCTGCGCGAGAGCGATATTCTCGCGATCGTTGAATAATTGGAGGAATGAACAATGGCTGCTAAACAACTCGTCTTTTCTGAAGACGCCCGCCGCAAGCTCAAGAACGGCATGAACATCGTCGCCAACGCGGTTGGCGCTACCCTTGGCCCCAAAGGCCGCAACGTGGCCGTGGACCGCAAGTTCGGCTCCCCGACCGTCACCCATGACGGCGTTTCCGTCGCCAAGGAGATCGAACTCGAAGATCCCTTTGAGAACATGGGCGCCCAGCTCCTCAAGGAAGCCGCCCAGAAGACCAATGACATCGCCGGTGACGGCACCACCACCTCGACCGTGCTCGCTCATGCCATTGTGAACGAAGGCTTGAAGGCGCTCGAGGCCGGTTACAACCCGATGCTGCTCAAACACGGCATCACCCTCGCCACCGAGACCATTGTGGAGGAACTCCGCAAGATGTCGGTGAAGATCGACACCAAGGAAGAGATCGCTTCCGTGGCCACCAACTCCGCCGCCGATGAGACCATCGGCAGCCTGATCGCTGATGTGATGGACAAGGTTGGCAAGGATGGCGTCATCACCGTCGAAGAATCCAAGTCCATGCAGTTCGAGACTGAGTTCGTCGAAGGTATGCAGTTCGACCGCGGTTACCTCTCCCCCTACTTCATCACCAACGCTGAGCAGATGCAGGCTGTCATCAGCGATGCTTATATTCTCATCAATGAGAAGAAGATCTCCGCCGCTCAGGATATCGTCCCCATCCTCGAGAAGCTCGTCCAGATCGGCAAGCGCGAACTGGTCATCATCGCCGAAGATATCGACGGCGAGGCCCTCGCCACCCTCGTGCTCAACAAACTGCGCGGCATGCTGAACGTGCTGGCCGTCAAGGCCCCTGGCTTCGGCGATCGCCGCAAGGCCATGCTGCAGGATATTGCCAAGCTCACCGGCGGTGAAGTGATCTCTGAAGAGACCGGCCGCAAACTCGAGACCGTCACCCTGCAAGATCTGGGTCGCGCCGAGAAGGTCGTCTCTGACAAAGAGAACACCACCATCGTTGGCGGCAAGGGCAAGAAGGCTGATATCGAAGGTCGCATCAAGGAGATCCGCATCGAGATCGACAAGAGCACCAGCGATTACGACAAGGAAAAGCTCCAGGAGCGTCTGGCCAAGTTGAGCGGTGGCGTCGCCATCATCCGCGTGGGTGCCGCGACCGAGACCGAGATGAAGGAAAAGAAGCATCGTGTTGAGGATGCCCTCTCCGCCGCGCGCGCCGCAGTGGAAGAAGGTATCGTCCCCGGTGGTGAGATCTCCCTCATCAACGCTTCGGTCAAGCTCGACAAACTCGCCAAAGACAACAGCGACGAACAGGAAGAGATCAAGGTCGGCATCAACATCGTCAAGAAGGCGCTGGAAGCCCCCATTCGCAAGCTCGCTTCCAACGCTGGTCAGGATGGCTCCGTCATCATCGACACCGTCCGCCGCACCGCTGCCGAGAAGAAGAACAAGAACATCGGCTACAACGTGCTCACCGGCAAGTACACCGACATGATCGAAGCCGGCGTCATCGACCCGGTCAAGGTTGTTCGTGGCGCGCTCGAGAACGCCTCCTCCATTGCTTCGATGATCCTCACTACCGATGTGTTGATCACCGACATGCCTGAGAAGGAAAAGGCCCCGGCCATGCCTCCTGGTGGCGGCATGGGTGGGATGGACTACTAAGCCTAACGATATTCGTAGGGGCGAAGCATTGCTTCGCCCCTACACATTTAACGTATAATCGGGGACGATGAATCAGCGCCGCACTACTTACATTTGGATATTTTTGACTCTAACCCTCGCACTCGGGCTTTCCGCGTGCGCTTCTGTTTCTACACCGGAAGTGGTTGCCTCCCCTACAGCCACCTTTACCCCTGCGCCTCCCACTGCCACCCCTGTGCCCATGGCTGTGACCGTGAACGGAGAAGGGATCACGCTGGCCGAATTCAATGCTGAAGTAGCGCGCTACACCTCTGCTCAGACCGCCCTTGGCCAAACCGTGGACCCAACTGCCGCCTCTGTCACTGTGTTGGATGACCTGGTGGCGCAACTGCTCCTGGCGCAGTCAGCACGCGCCAATGGATTTGCACTGGATGAGGCAGGCTTGCAGGCCCGCATCGAGACACTGGCTGCACAGATCGGTGGGGCGGAGGCGCTTGCAGCATGGCAACAGGCCCAGGGTTACAGCGAGCAGGATTTTCGGTCGGCGTTGAAGCGTTCAGCTGAAGCAGCCTGGATGCGTGACAGGATTGTTTCAAACGTCCCCAGTACCGCCGAGCAGGTACACGTCCAGCAAATTCTGCTCTATAATCAAGATACGGCTGTCAACTTTCTCAATCAACTGAATGGCGGCGCGGACTTTGATCAACTGGCTTTTCGTGCCGACCCGTTGACACGCGGCGATCTGGGTTGGGTGCCGCAGGGTTATTTGTTGAACCCGCTGATCGAGCAGGCTGCGTTCCAGTTACAGCCCGGCCAATACAGCGAAGTGATCACCACCGAGGTCGGGTTTCATATTGTGCGAGTGTTGGAACGTGACCCAAGCCGGCCGCTGGCCCCTGAGGCCTTGTTGATCCTGCAGGAACAGGCGGTTCGAAAGTGGATCGAAGAACAGCGCGCGCAGGCCGCGATCGTGGTGGCGCCGCAGTAGACCGATAACGGAGCAGATTCAATGAGCGATGATTTTAATTTTGACGGACAACCTTCTCGCGCACGGGGCGGCGGTGTGCGTGCGCCGGTCAATCTTTGGGATATGCTTTCGATCCTGATGTTGTTCGCCACTCTGCTGGCGGTGGGTTATTTTGCTCTCATCTATATTAACCCAAATTCGTCCCTCAACGTTTTGCCTCCTGGCGGGGGCGGTCCGCAGCTTCCGACCTCCACGCCCACGCCTCTGCAACTCGAACCCACCTGGACGGCCAGCCCGACCCTGTTCGTGACCGAGACCAGCACGCCGCGGCCTACCTTCACACCGTTGCCGACGAACACGCCGTTCTCTTTGGTGCCGCCCACCCGCACGCCCAAACCCACCAACACGCCCAAGGCCCCGTTCACCGCTTCACAGCAACAGACCGACAGCACGCTGGTCCATCAGGATATTCCCGCCTGTAGTTGGGCCGGCATCGGCGGTACAGTGGTGGATAGCAATGGTAGCCCGGTGATCGGAGTGGTGATCGTACTGCGCGGTTCACTGGATGGCAAACTGGTCGACCAAACGACCGTGAGCGGCATCAACAAAGAATATGGCCCCTCGGGTTTCGAATTCAAGATCGGTGATGCTCC
>CAZJMZ010000257.1:0-4197 GCA_964547115.1 uncultured Anaerolinea sp.
CCGAGGTAGTTCTTTAGTTGCCAAACTCTATGACCCTGAAGTTGTCAAACACCACGGTGCCTTTTTGGGCTTGAATGACCAGGGTCCATGGCAACCCGGCCCATGTGTCGTCATATTGCTTTTGAAACTTGAGCATTTCTGCTGGGTTGGCAGGATCCCAAACCACATCCAGAACTTCGCCGTTTGGCAGGATGGCCAGCAATAGGGTGTAGGTCTTATCAGGGGTTGGGGATAATTGCCCTGAGTAGCCTCCCGAGAGGTAGCCCGGTCCGTATATATCGGTAATGGGGGTAGTGCTGTTATCAACATCCATGCCAAAGCGCCTGAACTGGTCAGTGCCGAAAGATCCAAAGTTCAAATACACCAGAAACGTGGACCGTTGCGAAAAACGAAAATCGATCAGCAGACCCTGATTCTCAGAAAAATCGGCTGAATACCATGCGCCGTCGTTGTTTTCGTTGCCAATGATCTGCATGGCGCCGTCTTCGACCTTGCCGGATTGAATATTCCAGTTTTCTGGCGATGAACCATCAAAGGTTTCTAGTTTCACCACCTGAACGTTGTTCAAGAATTGCCCGGGAACTTCCGATACAGGTACGGCTGCAGTGGGGGGCAGGCCGGTTAGGGCGGATGCGCTCACAGAGTCTGTGCTGACGGAATGGGAAGTGGCTGTCATGGCCGGGGTTGTGGGCTCTGCAATGAGTGCTTGAGTGGCAGCCGACTCGGGCGGGGTGGGCGGAAAGAGTACACGAAAACCGACCCAGCCGAGACCGCATAAAACACACAAGCCCGCGAAGATACCTGCCGCCCACGGCCAGACAGGTTTCCCCGGTTGAGCTGCGGCGGGCATGCGTGGCTTGGTCGTCAGGCTTTTGATTTCGGCAGGCCGCTTCATCTCAAGCGTTTGTTTTTCATCAAGGTAGAACTGAATGGCCTTGGCCAGGGCCTCCAGACCCGCGGCTTCGTCGGCGCGCAGGTCCACGTATTGACGAGTGACAAGACGCAGCGGGAGCGCTGATTCTTCATCTCCCTGTACCAGCACCGGGAAGATGCGTTTGTTAAATTGATCGGAGTAGGTGATCTCACGGCGGACCCATTCGGAACTGATCGCTTCAGGAGAAAGGATCACGACCACGGCGTAGGCATTCTTGAGCGCACCTTCGATGGCTGATTCCCATGCGGTTGTGCCGGGAACCAGCTTTTCGTTATCCACCCAGACCTTGAAACCTCGATCGCGCAGAAAGAACGCGATGCGTTGCATCACTTCTGTGTCGTGACGGCTGTAGCTGATGAAGATGTGATTGGTTGTTATGGACATGTTTCCCTATTGCTTCAGGGTTGGCGTGTGATTAAGTGACACAGCATATGTTGTTTGCCAGACCGCCGACGACGGTCGGCGGTCTGCGGCTGATAGATGTTAATTTTCTTTCGAAGTTTTACTTAAGGTGAAACCTTCCATCGGTTCTGCACTTTATGGATTTAATGACCCTGGGGATGGCAATGTTCGCCTGATTATACATCGGACAAGCTTATTCCCCATGCCAGGGTTTTAGTACCTGGCCATAGGTCTGCTTACATGTTTGCCAAAACAACAATGATAATGATCACGACGATCAAAGCCAGCACCGCACAACCCGCTGTGGTTAACAACCCAAGGATGAGTTTGAGATTGGATTGTTTGGGCAGGCGATAACTTGCGGCAAGTACTTCGGCGCCGCTGTTGCTCTCAATGGTCAGTGCTGTGGCTGTGCGATACTCATTCCCGGATTTTGGTGTGGGTAATTCGGAGAGGCTCGGCGCCAGTGCGATCGTGCACTTGTCCCCGGGCATCAGGTTGAAAGTTGTTTCCGAGATCTTCAGCCAGGTTTCGCCGGTTAGTGTGCCGCTCAAGATGTTGCCGCCTGTGTTGGCAATGACCAATTCCAATACGACCGGGCTTTTTGCGAGTGTGCCGAACTCCAGCAACTCCAGGTTGAGTTCCATTTTTGCAGGCACACCTCTGATAAGAGTAATGGTGTCTGGCTCGGCTTTGGGCGCCTCTGGAGCAAGGGCTTCTGGAGTGGGGCTGGTTGTGGGCCGTGAAATTACCCGCGTTTCCGGTTCAGGGTTATCCATGGCATACGGCAGGTTGAAGATCGGGCGGAATTCCGCAGTCGTATCTTTTGAAGCAGAGATGGGCTGCGGCTGTTCGCCTGCTGATGGTAGAGACTCCTGAACCGGCTGCGGATCCAGGGTCGCTGCCTCGCTCTTGTCTTCGTTGAGGCCTGCTTCGGTTTCAACGGCTTGGGGCTCGGCGTTTGGTTTTTCTTCCGCTACAGCAGGCAGGGTTTCTGTGGCAATGGGCTCGTCTGTGCCAACGGCTGCTGCTTCATCCAGAGGGGTCGAAGGAATCACAGCAGCGGGTACACTGATTGTGACAGCGCTGTTGCCGATCTGGCGAATCACGTTTGTCCATTCGGTGACCGAGGGGCATTCCTGTGGGCTGACGGCTGTCCAGGTTCGTTCGAACAGGGTGGGCAGTTCACGATTTAACTCGCCCAGGTAACCGCTCATCAATTCATAGCGCTCGCTGCGTTCGCCGATCTCACTCTCGTCAAAGAATGAGGCGCTCCCGGCCCGCTTATCCCTGATTTCAGCCTTGTGCCAGGTGAAGATCTCAGCGCATAAGACGGCAAACGAAAAACGATCGCTTTCGGGGCCCCATAACCCATTTTCGGCGATCCATTTGTTGCGATACCCGACCGTGCCAAATGAAACCGTTGGGATGGGTTTTGGCATGTCCGGTGCGTACATATCCTCGATATCGATCAACTGGATCGAGGTGTAATCTTTACCAATGATGAAATTGTTGTTCGAAAGGTCACAGTGTGCCAGACCCTGAGCCTCAAGCTTGTTGATCACTTGGGCGAACGCCTGTCCGATTTTGAAATAGGTTTCCTGTGGAAGAGGGTCTTCGCCATTGAGCATTAAATTACCCCATAACGCACCTTCCACCCAGGGCATCAGAACTGCGTAGTTCAAGTCGGGGAACTTCCGGATGACATCTGGGAAATTTGCCTGGGTGAGCACGGTTCGCTCTGCGACGCGAAAACCATCCAGATGTTTGAAGCGGCTGAGTTTGTCGGTGTTTTCCAGCAGACGCTTGTCGCGATATTCGGGGTAGAAAACTTTCAGGGCATATGTCTCGCTGTTCTTTAGAACCTTGTAGACGGTGCCTTCTTTTCCGGATTCGGCGTATACAAACACTGACGCCGCCCCGCCTGCTTCAAGCGCAAGGAACTCTATTTCTTCATGATTCAGTTTAATACGAGCTCCAGGTTCTGGCTCAAAAGACATGTTGACCTCCCTGTGGGCAGGGTTATGAAAATTCGATTTGAGGCGAGCGCCTGAGGAACAATGCCAGCCCGATGCCGCTGACGATCACGACAAATGCGCCAGCCATGGCGAGCAGTACGAATTGCCCGGTTTGCCAGGCAAGGCTCCAGGCTACGGCAAAGATCAGAGGCCATGAAAACAGGTTGTAAAGGAACCAGCGCCCGCCATATTTTTTGTTGCCCATCATGCCATTTTGAATCAGGCTGCTAAGCCCGCCGGAGATGGCACCGTTGATGATGCCGATCAGGGCTGGTTGGTCGTTGATCCCCGAGTTGATCAACAGCCCCCCCACGAAACCTCCGGCAAGTCCGCCTGCCAATGAAAAAATCACAAAAACGATCGGCCGCGAGCGGATCTTGGCGCGGAACACCCCGGCTTGCATGCTTCCCAGCAACAATGAGAGCAACCCGTTGATGAGCATTTGCTGGGGTACAAAACTATTCATGCCTTGCAGTTGACTTTGTGCCAGACCGCCAAATGCCATTACGAGCACAACCAGCAGGAGCGCCGCGCCAATGAAAGAGATCGTAAATCGAACGCTTGCGCGTTGCGCTGTATTCTCTGCCGGCAGGCCCTTGATGACATCTTTGAATTCATCGTCTTCGTTGACTTTCATTGTGAGCTCCTCTTTAACTTGTTGATAATAGTTATGGGTTGGGCGTGCCGGTCACAGGTGTTTCAGTGTAGAGCAAAGTTGGTGTGGTGGTATCAGTGCCGGGTGAGGCAGAGGCGGGCGTTGAAGAGGCCGTCAGGGTGGGGGACGGGGTCGTGGTCTCTGTGATCGTTGCAGGTGCAGTTGGGGTTTCCGTCAAAGTGGGCGTG
>CAZJMZ010000258.1:0-4186 GCA_964547115.1 uncultured Anaerolinea sp.
AGAATCCGGTCGAGGAGATGGAAGAAGACCAGCGCCGTCAGATCGCGTATCACGAGGCTGGGCATGCAATTACCCAATACTATCTTCGTCCAGACCATCGAATTGTTCGAGTAAGCATTGTTCGTCGCTCAGAGGCCTTGGGTTATGTGTTGCCCGTACCCAATTACGATATTTACGCAGAACCTCTTCGTAATTTTATTGCTGAAATCATCGTTGGTATGGCAGGCCATATCTCTACAAAACTGTTTCTAGGAGAATATTGGACGGGCGCCACTGGTGATTTCCAGATGGTGCGCTCATCATTATGGCAACTGGCTCATTTCGGGTATTTTGGCCCTCCGATCGCTATTGATGGAACATATGGTGTTGGTCAGAACTTTAGAGGCAAGACCGAAGCGGTTGAGAAGCTGTGGAAACGTCTGGAAGAAGAAACCGAGCAAATGCTCCTGGAGCATTCTGCAGAGGTGCATGCTGTGGCTCAGGCTTTGCTTGATAGGAACGACCTCACCGGGCGTCAGTGTATTGAAATTATTGAAAAAACGGCGATGAGTTCTGGTAGCCTAAAGAAAAATAATGAAACTTTGCTCAAAACCCTGGTTGAAGAGACGATTGTGACATCAAACGGGAAATCTTCAAAGAAGCCAAAGAATGGCACGTCCAAGGCAAGGGTTAAAGCGAAAACAAAAAAAGTGATCGAACATGATGAAGAGAATGTCTAGCTATTGAAACTTGTTAAGTAGTAATATCCAAAAAATAACCAAAAAGACGCGCCTGATCTGTTCAGGCGCGTCTTTTATGAAAGTACAGATACGTTAGCTTTGTTTACTATTTCCAAGACCAGTAGGCGATATAGCCATTCGTGAGCAGGCGGGGTTCCATTTGACCGGAGGCGGCAGCAATGGCGATGCCGGGGGTGCCGTCGGCGTCAACAAAGGATAAGACCAGATTGTTGTTATCCGGTGACCAGATGGTGACCGATTGGTTGTACTGGTCGAAGTACGGCAGGATGCTGAGGAACTGGTCGGTGGGCTGGTAGGTGAACAGTGTGCTGGTCTCGCCGGTGGCGATATCGAGCATGTTCAATTGCAACAGAAAGCGATTCGCTGCCTGCCCTGACTGGGATTGCGAGTCGTTGTTGGCGCTGTCAAGCGTCACCGGTACGAAGTAGGCCAGCTTCTTCCCGTTGGGCGACCAGAAGAAGGCCAGCACCGATTCGCCGGCAGTGATGGTCTTATCGGTTGCCAGGTCTGTCACGTGTAGTTTGCCGATCGTGCCTACATTGATGTTTTGTGTCCCTTCGATGTAAGCCACCTTGGTGCTGTCGCTGGACCAGCCGACAGCGGCGTTCAACTCGAAGGTGCCGAGCGTCTTTTCATAGGCGCCGCTGCTGTCGGTGAGGATCACTTCCTTTTTGCCGCCTGATTCACGCGTCAGCACGATGCGGCTGCCGTCTGGCGACCAGGCCGGGGCTTGGAAAGCGGCGGGCGCGTCCTCCAAAACCGATTCGATGATGTCCGCATCCTGTAATTGGATGAAGGCCAGCTTTTCAGGCGTGGACGAATCCGCTGCGCCGCCGGAGTGGCTGATCAGCGTGCGGCCATCGGGCGCCCAGGACCAGTAATAAGGCGAGCCGGTATCGATAAGGGTCTTTTCGCCGCCGTCCACCGGCACGCTTTGCAGCAACAATGATTGCCCTGAGCGGGTGGTGCTGAGGAAACTGACGTTGGCTGAATCAGGTGACCAATATAAATAGAACGGGAACTCCGAATCGCTGGCGTAGACCTCAGTGACCGTATCGGCTGCAATGTCTGCGACATAAATGGTGGCCGTGGCGGCAGCGTTGTTACCGCGGGTGTTCACGAACGCCAGTTGGTTGCCGTCCTGGGCCCAGGTGGGCAGTTGGTAGATACTGAGCTCGGCGGCGTTCTGGTCGATGACGGCGTCATCGGTGAGCTGCTTTAATTTGCCGCCCGCCTGGTCCGAAACAAAGATATTGCCGTCCACGCCCATGTAGGCGATCAGCCCGGCCTTGCGCTCCAGTGTGGAGAGCAGGGGGCTTTGCGGCACCTGCACGTTTTGCGGCAGGCAGGCGCTCAACAGCACGGCGACGAGCAGCAGGGAAAGGACTCTTTTCATTGTTGACCGTCCAGAATGGAAATGGCTTGCTCGATGACCGGGTCGGCGTTGGGCAGGACGTCATCCCAGCCCGCCTCCATCTTCACATCCGGCTGGACTCCGCTTTCTCCAAACTCCACCCCCCCTGAAAGCCGGAACGAAGCCACTTCAATGAACACCCGCGAACCATCCGGCAGGAAGAACGAGTCGGTGGTTTCGATCGCACCGGTGGTGGCCTCGCCAACCACCTGGGCGCGTTGGCCGTGCTGCAAACTGGCCGCCAGGATCTCAGGGAAGCCGCTGGTGTTCCTGCCTACCAAAACCACCAGGGGCAGTTTTTGCGAATTGAACAAATTCTGCCCTTTCACTTCGATGGGCTGGGTCTGCCCGGCGCTGTTGTAGAACTCGCCCAGCTTCCCATTCTGGAACAAGGCCATCAACTGTTCCATGGGGAAGCCGCGTGACGAACTGGCCACGCGCAGGTCCAGCACCAGGCCTTGCAGGGCCTGCGGCTGGTTGAGCGCTTCAAGTTGCTTGGCAATATCGTCGATCATGCCGTTATACGTGATCGGGGGGATCAGAATATAGCCATAGTCCGTGCCCTTGAGACGATACGCTTCCAACGACCCGGCGCTGGAAAGTTTGCCGCGCGTCACCTCGATGGTGCGCTCGCTCTTGCCCGGGCTCTTCACTTGCAGCTTCACGGTGCTACCGGCCGGCCCGCGGATGCGGTTGACCACGGTCAGCCCTTCCTCCACGAGGATCGGGCTGCCGTCAATGGCGTAAATGCTGTCGTGGGCGCGCAGGCCAGCCTGCTCAGCGGGCGAGCCGTCAATCACATCCAGAATGACCACATGCGGCACATCTTCCTTGTGAAAGCCGACGATCGCGCCAATGCCTTCATAGGTCGAGAAGTCGGCCGAATCGGCTTCAAGCCGTTCAGGGCGGGATTGGAAGATCAACGTGCCTGAGGGCAATTCCGCTTCCAGTTCATGCATCAAGTCGTAGAACTCGGCGTTGGTCAACCCGGCGTCGATGCGCGCCTGGTATTTCTTGCGAACCGCCTCCCAGTCCACGTCAGCGGTTTCATAGTGGATGTAGTTATCGGCAATATCCTGCCACAGCGCATTGAAGGTGCGGGTCTGATGTTCCTGCGGAATATATTGTGGCCCGTATTGGTCGTCCTGCACGGCATTTTCAGCGGCTTCTAGCAGGCTGCCGCACGCCCCCAAAAACAAACTGGCAATTAACAAGCCTACGAGTAAAGTGGGTTTTCTATTCAACATGACTGACCTCTTTTCTCCATTTTCGCCGAACCAATTAAGTGCAACCTGAATGGCCCCGTTGTGTTCCCAGATGAGTCAGCCCTGCCCGGCCTTACGAATGTTCCGTGGGTTAAAGACCGAAAGTTGCGTCAGTCCCAACGCGGCCTGCACCTCGGCCTCAAACCGCACCCAGTAAAAATTGCGATGCTCCGAATACGGGTCCACGCGAAAGATCGTCCCGGCATACCAGCCCTGTTTCTCGCCGAACTTCGCATCGAGATACACCTCCACGCGCTCCCCGACCTGAAACCCTGCGCTCATCTGCGAATGAGGTTCGAAGCCCAGAACAGCGCGCCGCCGATCACCATGGTGATGGCGCCGTTGGTGATCCAGGCGGGGTTGCGAAACATGAACGTGCCCGGCAGCACTCCAAACCCCTGCAAGAACCATACCAACCCCGAAAGAAACAACAACACAGCAACGACCTTGACAATTGTCCGCAACATGAGAAATGCTCCTGTCCTGAATTTTGGACATTATACCCGCCTCATCCTCAGGGACGCCTGTTACTGACCCCAAAGTCGAATCTTCCCTGAGCTTTCATGCGCCAAGTACGATATAATTAGAACACACGTTCCCCCAAAGCAGGCAAAAGACATCTTTATGAACTTCAAACTCCAAGCTCCCTTCCAGCCCATGGGCGACCAGCCCGAAGCCATCCGCGGACTCGTGGATGGTGTGAATAAAGGCCTCCAGCATCAGGTGTTGCTCGGCGCCACCGGCACCGGCAAGACCTTCACCATCGC
>CAZJMZ010000259.1:0-4168 GCA_964547115.1 uncultured Anaerolinea sp.
TGCTGTTCGTGCGAATACACGCCCTTGGCGGGATGCAGGTTGAGCGCGGTGCGCAAGCCCTGTTCGTGCAACCAGCGGATGAAGCCATTCGGGTCGGGGAACAGTTTGCGATTCCAGGTGTAGCCGGTCCAGCCAGTGGAGGTGTTGCCGGTTCGGGTGATGTGCCAGTCCATATCCACGATACAGACGGAGAGCGGCACTTCGTGCGCACGGAAATCTTCCATCAGCGCTTTGAGTTCATCCTGCGTATACGCCCAGTAGCGGCTCCACCAGTTGCCGAGGATGTAGCGGGGAATCATGGGGATCTTCCCAGCGATGGCGGTAAAGTCCCGCAGGCAGGCGGCATAGTCGGTGCCGTAGCCGAAGAAATACAGATCCTTGGGCTGCGCGGCCCTAAAGGTCTTGGAAACCTTTAGGGTTTGAGGCGCACGCGGCTCCAGCCAGCCATTTTCGTTGAACACCAGCGAGTCGGAATCGTCCACCACGGCCCAGCCGGAGCGTGAAAGCAGACCATCTTCCATTTTGGTGGCGCCGCCGGCCCGATCGAGAGTGCGATAGGTGCCTTTCAGGTTATCGGTCGGTTTGGCACCAAAGCTCCAGGTGACGCCGGTCGCTTTGAGGGTGACGGACAGTGTTTTGGCAGTGAAGCCTTTTGCCGTGACTTGATACTGCAAATGCAGGAAGTCCGTTTCGATCTCGACCGATGAGGCTGTTACGGTTTTCTTGAACCTGGGTGCCGGCTGATGGCGATACCAGAAGGCTTGCGAGGGACGGTCCTCAAAACGCTCATCGAGGCTGTGCTCGAGGCGGATAAGACGATCGGTGAGCACCGTGAAGCGGACATGCGGCGCGGTGACAACGGCATCCGCGTGGGCGATGGGTTGAAATGCGGGAAGCGGCGGAAAGGTCATGGGTGATTTCCTTGGTTGGAGAGTTCAGTCCGATTGTACGCCAGAAAAATGAGTCGGCCCTGAAGCAGGCTGGGGCGGAAGGGATGCGGCTTGTCACCGACAAAAAAAAGGCCGCCGGATGCATCCGGCGGCCTGGGAGATTCGAGTCATACAAAGTGCATAGAGACTTTTGCGAGAGGTTTACTTTGCCTGCAACCGGTTTTGCAACCAGAAGATGCCAATGATGGTCTTGGCGTCGCGGATCTCGCCACTGCGGATGCCAGCCAGGGCTTCCTCCAGTGAGAGTTCGAGGGTGAGGATACTTTCGTTCTCCGAGGCCAGGCCGCCGATACGGTCGTAACGGGCAGTGGGGCCGGCGATCTCCACATAGAACAGGTGGATCTGTTCAGAACAGCCTCCCGGCGAAGGGTAGAACGAGGCGATGAATTCCACAGCCTGCACATCCAACCCGGTCTCTTCCTTCGCTTCGCGCCGCACCGCTTCCTCGGGCGCTTCGCCGGCATCGATCATCCCGGCAATGGTTTCGATCATCCAGCCGTGGCCGTTGTGATAGGTGGGATAGCGGAACTGATTGATGAGCAACAACTTTTGCGTATCGCGGTTGAAGACCAGCATGGCCACGGCGTTGCCACGTTCGAGGCTGAGGCGGCGCACTGTGCCGCTCATGGCGCCATCGAACTTTTCAAAGCGCAGCATGGCCTCCTCCACTTTGAAGACATCGTCCAACACGTAGCGCTGGCTTTCGATTTCCACTTTTTTCATGGGTTCCTTCGGGCCGGGAGTGAACGCCTCACAGCCAAAGCAATAGACTGGTTATAACCGAAATTCTCCGCGCAAGCCATGCTGGCTATCCGGGGCCAGCCACACATGGAAGGTCCCCGGCTCCACACCGTGCGAACCATCGGCGCGGGTGAAGGCCAGTTGCTCCTCGGTGAGCGTAAAGGTCACACGACGGGCTTCACCTAGCCCCAGCGTCACATGCTGAAAGCCTTTGAGTTCGCGCACAGGACGCGTCAACGAACCGACCAGGTCACGGGTGTAGAGCTGCACCAGTTCCCGCCCGGCACGTGCGCCGGTGTTGGTTACCGTAGCGCTGACCTCCAAACTACCGCGCAACAGATCACTGCTTAATTTCAGGTCACTGTAAGTGAATTGAGTATAGGTGAGCCCATAGCCGAACGGAAAGAGCGGTGAGGTGGGCAGGTCCACGTAACGGGTTTTGAACTCGCCATCCGGCCGCACGGGACGGCCCGAGTTCTTGTGGTTGTAATAGATGGGCACCTGCCCGGTGGCTCGCGGAAATGTGATGGGCAACCGTCCACCCGGGGATTCAAGACCGAACAGGACCTCCGCCAAAGCTGCCCCGCCTTCCAGACCGGGGTGCCACGCGTAGAGCACCGCATCGGCTTGCGCCACCTGCTTTTGGATCGCGAGCGGGCGCCCGGCAAACACCACCAGCACCAACGGCTTGCCCAACATGGACATGGCCTGCACCAACTCTGCCTGCCCCGGCGGCAGACCCAGGTCACTGACGTTGGCATTCTCGCCCGAACGCAGGGGATGTTCACCAAGCACCAGCACCACAGCATCCACTTGCTGGGCGTAGGAGAGAGCGAGGTCAGGGTTTTCGGCAAAGCGGAAGTGTATATCCTTGGGCGCAACCTGTTTGAAGGCTTCGTCAAGCGGGGTGACATCGGCGGGGTTGCCATCGGGCGTCCACGTGCCAAAGAGTTCAGCACGAGCATGCACAAAATTGCCAGCAACAAGGATGCGCTTGAAACCGTTGAGCGGCAGGAGGTCGTGTTCATTCTTGAGCAACACCATGCAGTCGCGGGCAAAGGCACGGGCCAGGGTCCGTGATTCGGGGCGCAGCAGGTCACGGGTGGTGCGCAGCGGGTCGGTCAGGGGTTGGTCGAAGAGTCCGGCGCGGTGTTTGATCCGCAAGATACGCCGCACGGCCTCATCAATATCGGCCATCGCCGTTGCACCATTCGCCAGATTACCCGCCAGCGATTCGAGATACGCCCCGCTGACCATGTCCATATCCACCCCGGCATGCAGAGCCATCGCCGAGGCGTGCGCCCGGTCCTCCGCCACTCCATGCTGAACGAGTTCAGCGACCGAGTCCCAATCGCTGACGACGAACCCATCAAAGCCCCACTCGCCGCGCAACACATCGGTGAGCAGGCGGCGGTTGGCTGGCACCGGCACCCCATTGAGATCAAGGAAGGCCGACATGAACGTGCCTACTCCGGCACGCACCGCAGCCTGATAAGGAGGCAGGTAGAAATCGCGCAAGGTCGGCTCTGAGATCTCGCCGCTGTCGTAATCGCGGCCGCCCTCCGCTGCGCCATAGCCTACATAATGCTTGGCACAGGCCACCAATTTTTCAGAGGCAGACATATCATCCCCTTGAAAACCGTGCACCACAGCCTGCGCCATCTGTGCGCCGAGGTAGGGGTCTTCACCGCTGCCCTCGGCCACCCGTCCCCAGCGTGGGTCACGGGCGATATCGAGCATCGGGGCAAAGGTCCATTTGATGCCTGCCGCGCTGGCTTCGAGCGCGGCCACCGAGGCGGCTTCCTGGGCTAGCTCGGGATTGAAACTGGCGGCCTGCGCCAACGGGATCGGAAAGACCGTGCGATAACCGTGGATCACATCCCGGCCAAAGATGAGCGGGATCTTCAAACGCGTCTCGAGCGCCATCTGCTGAATGCGGTTGCTGATCTCGGCCGTGCTCGAACCCGAAAAGCCCTGTCCGCTAAGTGCGCCAGAGGCGTTGATCACCGACCCAGCCCGGCCGGAGCGAATCACATCCGGGTCAAAATGGCCGCGCGAAAAATACTGATTAAGCTGACCGATCTTCTCGTCCACGGTCATTTGAGCAAGCAGATTGTTGATAAAGGGTTCAGTGTTCTGTTCCATGGGTTCTCCTTGCCGCGATGATACCGCGTAATGACGGATTACGCCGCCGTCCACTGCTGGATGAAAAACCCGCATCCATCTCACCCCTGCCTGCCCACCACGAAAAACCGCAACCACTCTTCAACAAAAAACACACCCCGTTGCAAGTTCGGGGTGTGTTTGTGCATTGCACTTCAACGACCGGAAGGCGGGCGCGGGCGGGTCTTCTCCTGCGCCAGCAGAGCCGCCTGCACACGGTTGCGTACATGCAGCTTCTGCAAAATGTTGGTCACATAATGTTTGATGGTCTTCTCGGTCAGGAATAGTTTCTGTCCGATCTCCCTGTTGCTGGT
>CAZJMZ010000260.1:0-4145 GCA_964547115.1 uncultured Anaerolinea sp.
AGGCCCACAACGGTTTTCGAGACCGTCCCATTCAACCACTCTGGCACCTTCCCAAATGGACAGCGGCGCGTATTATAACCTAAATCTCCACGCTGGAATGCAAATCTGGGTACAGCACATTCCGTAGTCCCAACCCATACAGTTTTTCTTTGAGAATACCGGCCTGCTTCTCTTCACCATGCACCAAAAAGACCTGCTTGACCGACCCGCGGACGTTGCCCGCATAACGCATCAACAAGTCCTGCCCGGCATGGCCAGACAAACCGCCGATGGTCGCTACATCCGCCTTGCGGTTGTAAACTTCGCCAAAAATGCGGACCTGCTTTTCCCGGTCGGCAATGCGCCGGCCCAGCGTATCAGGTGCCTGCCACGAGACGATGCAGACAGTATTCAGCGGGTTCTCGATATTATTCTTCAAGTGATGCAAAATGCGCCCATTCTCAGCCATGCCTGAGGCCGAGATGATGATCATGGGCTCTTTGCGCTCGTTCAGCGCCTTGGATTCATCCACCGATTGGATGTAGGTCAACATCTTGAAATCCAGCGCCGGATGGCGCGCCTCCTGCACGAACTGGCGCGTCTCTTCGTCGAAGCACTCGGGGTGACTCTTGAAAATGCCTGAAGCCTTCACAGCCAGCGGGCTATCCACAAAGACCGGCGCACTGGGTACTTCGCCATCGTACATCATCTGGTTCAAGTGATAGACGATTTCCTGGGTGCGGCCCACCGCAAAAGCCGGGACAATCACCTTTCCCCCACGCAGCAACGTACGCTTCACCACATCTCGAAACTCAATGAATGCCGCATCCGGGTCACTGTGCGATTTATCGCCGTAGGTCGATTCCATCAGCAAATAATCAACGTTCTCTGGCAGCACAGGGTCGCGCAAGAGCGGTAATTTGTAACGGCCAATATCCCCTGAGAACCAAAAGCGGATTGTGCGCCCCCGCTCTTCGATCTCCAACGAGACCGCTGCCGACCCGAGAATATGCCCTGCCTCCACAAGTCGTGCAGTCACACCGGGGATGGGTTCAAAGGGTTCATCGTAATGCACACCCTTGAACGATTCCCCGGCCCGAACCGCATCCGCCTCGGTGTACAACGGCTCCACGGGTTCTTCACCGCGCTCGCGCCGTTTGCGGTTCAAAAACTCCACATCTGATTCCTGGATGCGCCCTGAGTCGGCCATCATCACTTTCGCCAGGTCGGCGGTGGCATGGGTGGCATACACCGGCCCATCGTAACCATCCTGCACCAGGTTGGGCAGGTTGCCGCAGTGATCGATGTGCGCGTGCGAAAGGATCATTGCATCCACCGAGCGCGGGTTGTAGGCGAAGTTCAAGTTACGGGCGTAGGTATCGGCCCGTTTGCCTTGATACAGGCCACAGTCCAGCAAGAGGCGGCGTCCGTTGATCTCCAGCAGATGCTGGCTCCCCGTCACTGTATGAGCCGCGCCGTGAAAATAGATGCGCATTCAACCTCCGACCAAACGCAACAAGTCTGTGCCATATTGCTGGAACCGCGTTGGAGAATCACGCATGACCGTCTCCAACTCCTGCAATGTGTGCGGCGGATTTTCAGACAACAACCCCAGATACATTTTGGGCAGGATGATATCGGACTCGACCGCCTGTTCCCCCGCGAGCTTCTTGCGCCAAGCCTTCAGCTTTTCCAACCGCCTGAGCACCGCATCACTCGGACGTTTGGCCTGCTCCCGTTTCACCAGCGGACTCTCCGCCCCGCGCTGTATCGCTGCAAGAATTTGATCGCCCCAAAGCTTGATCTGTTTCTGGCTGAGGCCGATCCCTGCCAGATCCACATCCTTCTCAGGCAGGGTTTTGGCAAGTTCGAGCAAAACATCATCCCCAATGACCTTGAAGACCGGGCGGTCGAGACGCTCGGCGATGTGGTCGCGGCAGATGCACAATTCATTGATAACGGTCAGTTCGCGCAGCGAAAGGTCCTTGCGCCCGGCAAACCGCTTCCACGAAGAGCCGTTATTGTTGCGCTCCTTCCATTCCCCCACCAGACACCCCAGCCGAAAGTCATCGAGCGCCAATTCCCAACGATGCTTCTCGCGAAGCTCGGTCTCCAACAGGTTACGCAATTGAAAGAGGTAGTGTGTGTCGAAACGGGCGTAATCGATCTGGGCCGAGGTCAATGGTCGCGCACCCCAGTCCGCTTTTTGATGGCGCTTGTCGATCTTGAGATCGAACTTTCCCGCCAGGATATTATCCAGCCCCACCTGTGGATAACCCAAAATGCGCGCCGCCTGCATCGTATCGAACAAGTTGCTGAACGAAAAACCATAATCTCGCTTCAGGCAGATGATGTCGTATTCGGCAGCATGAAAGATCTTTTCGATCTGCGGATTCGAAAAAACAGGACCCAGCGGGCTCAAGTCCTGCAATACCAGCGGGTCCACTACATAGTCATGTTTGATCGTCGAAAATTGGATAAGACACACCCGCTCACGATAAGCGTGCAGGCTATTGGACTCTGTATCCACGGCAATGCGTGTCTGGGCAGACAGGTCTGCCACCATATATTCAAAGGTCTTTTGTTGATCCACCCAGATCGGTGGTTGCAGAGTCGGCTCGGTCATTGGCTTGAATTATATCGCACGTGCATGGACCGGAAAATAGACAAGGGATTACAAGGTCTTCAACATGACCAGACCATCTTCACCGTCATTATAGTAACCCCGCCAAGTGTCGATCACACGATAGCCGGTCTGTTCATACAAAGCGATCGCCCCCCGATTGGAGGCGCGGACGGTCAGTTTGACCAGTGGCAATGTAAAGCGCTCCTCACAAGCCCGCAGGAGCGCCGCGCCAATGCCGCGTCGCTGCCAGCGTGGGTCAACGGCCAGGGTGGCGATCCAGCCCACCCCGGTGGATGGACGCGGGTCACCGGCAACGAACCCGATCATCTCGCCCTGTTCCACGGCCTTGAAGCGGATCACGTCTGGCCAGGTCAATACGGCGATCAGGTCCAATAAGGGCCAGGCATCCTTTTCAAAACAGGCTTTTTCAAGGCGCCGCAACGCAGCCAAATCCATCACTCCAGCGTTCACCAATTCCATGCCGCGATTCTATCATCCCTGCTTAAAAACATCGTCCAGCAGGCTCACCTGCTGGACGATGCAACGTACTGAAAACGGTCGATCTAGCCCTTGGCGTTCTTGCCGAGGAAGTTATCCAGCATGCTGGTGAATTCCATCGGGAAGATGTACTTGGTGGACGGGCTGGAGCCGATGGATTTGAGGGTTTCGAAATACTGCAGGGTCATCGTCTTCTGATCGATGGATTTGGCAGCGTTGAAGATGGCTTCCAACGCCTGTGCGAAACCTTCAGCGCGCAACAACTGCGCCTGGCGCTCGCCTTCGGCCTGCAAGATCGCCGATTGCTTTTGGCCTTCGGCGCGGAGAATGTTCGACTGCTTTTCACCTTCGGCCACATTGACGGCGGCCTCACGAGTACCCGTGGACTCGGTCACCACCGCACGGCGGATGCGCTCCGCTGACATCTGGCGGTTCATCGCGTCCTGCACATCGCGCGGCGGGATGATCTCGCGGATCTCCACATTGGTCACCTTCACACCCCAGCGCTCGGTCACTTCATCGAGGCGGGTGCGGAGCATATTGTTGATGTGTTCACGTTCCGAGAGCACATCGTCGAGCGGGATACCGCCGATCACTGCGCGCAAGGTAGTGGCAGCGATACCAGCGGCCGCCGACTCGAAGTTACCCACCTGCAACACCGATTCAGCCGGGTCGAGTACTTTGTAGTACCACAGGAAGTCGATCGAGATGGGCGCATTGTCCTTCGTGATGGACGTTTGATGCGGCACCTCGCGCACCTGCTCGCGCAAGTCCACGCGCACGGCCCGGTCCAACACAGGGATCAGAATGGTGATACCCGGTCCCTTGGGGCCAATGCTGCGGCCCAGACGGAATACCACCAGACGCTGATACTCCGGCACGATCTTGACGGCATTGGCCAGGAACACAAAGGCCACCACCAGCACAAAGCCAACGATACAAAAAATACCACCACCTAAACCTAATACATCCATTGTGAGTTCTCCTTTTTGATTAGTTTGCCTGTTCAACAACGATCACAAAACCATCCCGCCCCACAACC
>CAZJMZ010000261.1:0-4142 GCA_964547115.1 uncultured Anaerolinea sp.
ACACCGGAGGAATCAATGGGAACAGCAACAATACAGGGGCAGATCTGGGGTACACGGGCCAGAGATTGGGCCGACGTCCAGGAACGCGTGGCCCTGCCCATGTATGAGGCCGTGCTGAAAAGGACTCGCATCGGCCGCGAAATGGCCGTTCTGGATATTGGGTGCGGTTCCGGTATTTTTTGCGAAATGGCGGCAAAACTTGGCGCCCAAGCCAGCGGACTGGACGCATCTGAAACGCTCCTTGAAATTGCCCGTCAGCGCGTGCCCGAGGGCGATTTCAGAACAGGCGAAATGGAGGAACTACCCTACGCCGACCAGACCTTCGATGTCGTCACGGGCTTTAGTTCTTTTCAATTTGCCGCAAACCCGGTCACTGCGCTGCGGGAGGCGCTTCGCGTTTCACGGACCGGCACTGTTGTGATCGGGGTCTTCGGTAAACCCGAAGAAAGCGAGTCGACCGCCTATATTACAGCCATGGGAACCCTGTTGCCTCCGCCACCGCCCGGTGCACCGGGTCCGTTTGCGCTCTCAGCCGATGGCGCGCTGGAGGCGCTGGCTCGCAATGCCGGGTTGAAGCCCGGCCTCATCGAGACGGTCGCGTGTCCGTGGGAGTACCCCGACGATGAAACCGCCCTGCGCGGCCTGCTCTCATCCGGGCCCGCCATCCGGGCCATGCAGGCCAAAGGAGAAGCAGCAGTTCGTTCGGTGATCTTGAACGTCCTTTCGTCGTTCAAAACAAATTCAGGCGGGTATCATCTAAGCAACTATTTCCGCTACATGGTTGCCTCGGCCTGAAGCGGATGGCGCCCGCCTCACCACAAAATGAGAGTGCCCCCGGCCATGAACAACCCGCAGCCACTCCATAGTAAAATGAGGGCATGGAAGTCCAGATCGCGGTTGCCAAGGTCAACAAATACGCCACCTCCGAAAGCGGCGATACACTGGAGGTGATCGAACGGCCCAACGGCGGCCTCTCGGTGGTGCTCGCCGATGGGCAGACCTCAGGCCGGGGCGCCAAAGCCGTCTCACAACTGGTGGTGCGCAAGGTCATCGGTCTGCTGGCAGAAGGCGTGCGGGATGGAGCCGCTGCGCGCGCCGCCTCCGACGCACTCTTCACCGACAAGCAAGGCAAGGTCATCTCCACACTCAACATCGCCAGCGTGGACCTGCACAGCGGCACGATCGTGCTCACCCGCAACAACCCCGCCCCCATGTACATTTGCCGCGGCGAAAGCCTCGACCGTCTCGATGCCGAGAGCATTCCGCTCGGCACCTCCCGTGACGTGCGCCCGCTCATCACCGAGATCCCCATCGAACCCGGGCTGACCGTGGTCATCTTCACTGATGGGGTCACGCATGCCGGGGAAAGACGCGGCCGCCCCATGGATATCAGCGAGACCTTGCGCTCCCTGCTCGAAGACCAGGACCCTGCCCCACAAACCCTGGCGGATTCGCTGTTGGCCCAGGCCATGCGCCTCGATGAGCACCGCCCCGCCGACGATATCAGCGTGCTGGTCGTGAAGGTGGTACCGCGCGACGGGGATACGGTCCGCCGCATGACCGTGCGCCTGCCCATCGAAGGGTCGCCCAAGTGAAAAAGTTCTGGCGCAGTCTGCGGGCGGGCTGGCGCGATACCTGGATCCTGATCAATGAGTTCAAGACCCCGCTGATCCTGTTCAGTCTCACCATCATTGGCGGCGGCGCAGTTTACTTCATCGTTGGGCAGGCCATTGGCGAGCCCAGTCAGAGCGTGGCAGCGGCCATCTACACGATCCTTGCAGCCACCTTCCTGCAACCCGTCGGCGAATTCCCCCAAAACCTGATCCTGCAATTGTTCCATTTCACCATGCCCATTATCGGCATCATCTTCCTCGCACAGGGACTGACCGATTTTGGCGTGCTTTTATTCAACCGCAAATCACGCGGCAAGGAGTGGGAGATGGCAGTCGCCTCCACCATGCATCAACACATCGTACTCGTCGGCCTCGGGCATCTCGGCTACCGCGTGGCCCAAAAACTCCATGAGATGGGCGAGAACGTGGTCGTGCTCGAAATTCAAATGGGCATTCACACCACCCTCGCGGCGCGCGATATGGGCATCCCGGTCATTCAAGCCGATGCCCGTCATGCCGGGTCGCTTGAGTCGGCCAATATCATGGCCGCGCGCACCATCATCCTCGCCAGCCAGGACGACGCCATGAACCTGCAGATCGCCCTGAAGGCCCGCAGCCTCAACCCGGGCATTCAGGTCGTCATCCGCATCTTCGATGAAGATTTCGCCCACTCCCTGCAGGAACAGTTCGGCTTCATCGCCCTGAGCGCCACCGAAATGGCCGCTCCCGTCTTTGCCGCCGCCGCAGCCGGCTCTGATGTGACCAACCCCATCTCCATCGAAGGTCAACTGCTGGGCCTGGCCCGCGTCACCATCAAACCCAGATCCTTGTTTGCTTCGAAGACCGTCGGCTACGTGGAGGATAACTACCATCTCAACATCGTCCTCCTGCGCCGTGACCATCACTCTGAAATGCACCCCACCGATAAAACGCCCATTCAAGCAGGCGATACCCTAGCAGTGCTGGGCGGCCCCGAGCAACTCAACCGCCTGGTGCGCGATAACGGGTGACCCATGGACGAGCCTCCCAGTAAACCTCTGATCGGCGTCGTCGGCCCATGTGGCTCGGGTAAGTCCACGCTCATCGATGGGCTCGAAGCGCGCGGCTATCCCTGCCGCCATATCGCGCAGGAACACTCGCACGTGCCCGCCATGTGGCAGGTCATCTCGAAGCCAGACGTGCTCATCTACCTGCATGCCTCTTTCGCAGTCTGCACCCAGCGGCACAACCTCAACTGGCACGAGCCCGAGTACGCCGAACAACTCCGCCGCCTCGCCCACGCCCGTGAACACGCCCACCTTATCATCGATACAGATGCCCTCACCCCAGGCCAGATCCTGCAAACTGCCTTGACCTTTCTAAAGGACACTGCCCCTTGAACCAGACACTCGCCTCATTACTCACCCTGAGCCTGCTCCTCGGTGCCTGCGCCGCTCCCTCCCCCGTGCCTGCCTCCACACCCACCCCAGACCTTTTTGCCACACCCTGGGAGGATCGCACTCCCTTCCAGGCCGGGCTGGCCGAGTCAGCACAACCAGTGTTGACTCAACTGCCGGGCGCGAGCGTGTATCACATTACCTTCAACATCGCCCCCGAACTCTACAAACTCACCGGCAGCGAAGAGGTCCGCTACACGAATCAAGAGACCGTCTCCCTGACCGAGATCTGGATGCGCCTGTTCCCCAACACCCTCGGCGGCGCAATGGCCATCGAAGACCTGCAAGTCAACGGCGCAAGTCTCACTCCTCGCTACGACCTGAACGACAGCCTGATGATCGTGCCCCTATCCACACCGTTGGAACCGGGGCAAAGCCTCACGCTGCAAATGAGGTTTACTGTCACTGTGCCGCAAACCGTTGAACAAAATTACGGCGTGCTGGCTTACGCCAATGATGTGCTCACGCTGGCCCACGCCTACCCGGTCATCTGCGTCTTCGACGATGAAGGCTGGAACGCAGAGATTCCCCCGCAGGATGGCGATGTCACTTATGCCGATATGGCCTTTTTTCTGGTCAAGGTCACAGCGCCGAAAGAGTTAACGCTGGTCACGTCCGGGTCACAGCTCAGTTCTGGCGAAGCCGGGCAGGTTCAAACGATGTCTGTTGCGGCGGGCCCGGTCCGCGATTTTTATCTGGCGGCGAGTCCGCAGTTCGAAGCGGTCACGCTCTCGGCAGGTGGCGTTACCATCCGCAGTTATGCCGGGCGCGATTCACAGGCCGGGGCAGAGTTGGTCGCCAGGGTAGCCGGGCAGGCGCTGGCCGTATATGGCAAACGCTATGCGCCCTACCCGTATACTGAATTGGACCTTGTTGCCACGCCTACGCTGGCACTGGGGATCGAATACCCCGGCATGATCGCCATCGCTGACCGCATTTATGATGTAAACGGTGAATACCGTGGCGCACCCGCTGAACAATACATCGAATCGACCGTGGCGCACGAGGTGGGACACCAATGGTTCTACAACCTGGTCGGTGACGACCAACTCGACGACCCGTGGCTCGACGAGTCACTGACGCAATTTGCCAC
>CAZJMZ010000262.1:0-4081 GCA_964547115.1 uncultured Anaerolinea sp.
CATCGGGGGGCGTCATCGAGAACCAGTGACCGATGTGCAGGTCACCGCTGGGGTACGGCAGCATCGTCAAGGCATAATGCTTGGGTTTGCGCTCATCGATCACGGCGCGGTACAACTTGTCCGCTTCCCATTGGGCCTGCCATTTCGGCTCGATGGCCTGGGGATTGTAGGAAATATCCTTGGTTTCGGCATTGGTGTTTTTCGTATCTGTCATTCTGTCCTCAGAGGTTTCAGGTTGAAAGTTCAAAGTTTCGGGCTGCGGGTTAAAGGCGGGCTGGAAGAAGAGGCCCCTGTTTCCAGAAGATGAAATTGATGCGTATGTTCATGCCAGCCTCCTTTTCAAATTAGGCCTCTCAAGCAGTGAGAGGGTTAAACAAAAAATCCTTCATCCACATCTGGGACGAAGGACTGCCTCCGCGGTACCACCCGAATTCGGTTGAAGGTTTGCAGCGTGCCAATTACAAACATTCAAACGCTCTTTATAGGCTATAACGGGCACACCCGTCGCCAGCTACTGGAGTTCACTGGCAAAGTCTCTCTTGCGAGAAAACAGGCGAGTTCGGTCTTGGGGCACTCCCGTTCGGTGCCGGTGAAGGGCTCACACCTCACTCTCCCTTCTCGCTGACGGGACAACCTACTGCTCCTGTCCTGACTTTTGCTGGCCGAACTGTGTTCGACCTATTTATTTTGTGGACCCAGGGGGATTCGAACCCCCGACCTTCTCAATGCCATTGAGACGCGCTCCCAACTGCGCTATGGGCCCGGATTTCAGTAATCGATTGTTAAGTGACCGATGGTCATGGCTGGAGCAGTGACTGATTACTGACGAATTGGTCACTGGTCACTGTCCTTGTGGACCTGAGGGGATTCGAACCCCTGGCCTCCTCAGTGCGATTGAGGCGCGCTCCCAACTGCGCTACAGGCCCGTGGTCAAGGCGAGGCGCATTGTACTGTAGGCAAGGGGGGATGTCAAGCGGGTTTGGTTGTAAAATTGGACATTCCGTCTGCCATACAGGAGTTTGCCATGCCCTCCGAATCGACCTCCGCCCCCATCTACCGCATCATGGACCTGCATGAGGCTGACCGGCCGCGCGAACGTTTATCCACGCTGGGGCCCCAGGCGCTGACCAATGCCGAGTTGCTGGCCATTCTGCTGCGGGTGGGCGTGAAAGGCGAGAACGCCGTGGCGGTGGGACAACGCCTGCTCAACAAGTTCGGCGGGCTGACCGGCCTGCACCGCGCCCCCTTCATTGACCTCAAAAAACAACACGGCCTCGGCGATGCCAAAGCGGCACAGATCAAAGCCGCCATCGAGTTGGGGCGCAGGCTCACGCTCGAAGCGCCGGAGGAACGCCCTTCCATTAACTCGCCAGCCGATGCGGCGGCGCTGGTTTCGTATGAAATGTCGGCGCTGGAGCAGGAGC
Source organism: uncultured Anaerolinea sp. (assembly GCA_964547115.1). Taxonomy (GTDB): domain Bacteria; phylum Chloroflexota; class Anaerolineae; order Anaerolineales; family Villigracilaceae; genus Defluviilinea. The sequence continues at coordinate 1,425 of CAZJMZ010000262.1, forward strand.
ATTTGCGGGTGATCCTGTTGGATCGGCGCAACCGCGTGATGGAGACCGTGGAAGTATATAAGGGCTCGGTCAATTCTTCGCAGGTGCGGGTGGGCGAACTGTTCAAGGAAGCGGTGCGCAAGAACGCTTCGGCCATCATTGTCATTCACAATCACCCCAGTGGTGACCCCACCCCCAGCCCCGATGACGTGGCTGTGACGCGCGCCATCGTGCAGGCGGGCAAGTTGCTGGATGTGGAGGTGCTCGACCATCTGGTGATCGGCACGGGCAAGTGGGTCTCGTTGAAGGAACGCGGCTTGGGGTTTGGGTAATGAACTACAATGGATAAGTTACCTTACGCGCCACTACGCTTCCGCAGGGCCTGTGACCCTGTGATGCAACCTAGGGCGATCACAAACCGCCTCCAGGCGTAATTGCGTAAGATGGGTGAATCACATTGTGCCTGCTTGGAGGTAAAGCTATTATGATCAAGAAACCGCATACCTGGCTGGTGCTGAGTCTACTATTCCTTCTGGCCGCATGCCAAACACAGCCCAAGGTTATTAATCACAACCCGCCGAACCTTTCCGTATCTTTTAGCAAATTCCAGGACTTGGCGTGCCCACTGGATATAAACGGCAACTTGAATTGCGACCCCGGTCATCCCCTCGGCGCATTGGACTGCGATGGCATCTCTGCACCGCCCAGCCTGTTCGGCGGGCTTGAGCCGTCCTACCCGATCGCCATCTGCGAGGTGGATGTCGCCTATGGCAATGCAAGTGATGAAACAAAAGCCGAAATAGAGGCCGGGGAATATTTCTATTACGCAGGCGGTTTATCAGGCAAATATATACGCTATGTCATCTTTCGGAATGGTGAGTTCATCCTGCTGAGATCAGAAAAGGAGTTCCTGGATGTATACGCCCCGATCGAATCGCCTGAAGAAGCCTTGAGTTATGTGCTGGCTGTAACCCATCTTTCAGCCTACTATGGAATTGTGACGTACCCTGAATATAAATATGCTGTAGATACCATCGAAGATACATTCGTCACCGCCACAGCGGATGGGTATGACCTTCTTCTATACGCGTATGCCGAATTCGGGTGCGGACCGCACTGGACCTCCGCAGTGATGGTGCATGTTTCAGGCGCAGGGGTCATTCAGGAACTCAGTCGAACAAACGTATTCAGGGACCCGAACCTGGATGATGTGTGTATCGACTAAGCTCTCCCGGGAGAGTTCGGTGAAAGAATCCGGCCTGGTGTTCGTATCAGGCTGAGGCTTGGCGTAGCAGGCCCAAATGGAGGATGGAGGCGGGTTTTCATCCTGTGATACGATGCGTGGAACGTGAGTCTACTTTTGCGGTGAGGAGCGTGCAGCATGTTCGATTTTTTCAAGAAGAAGAAACCAGAGCAGCCCAGACAGTCGGTCTTTTCAGCGGGCATCCCCAAAGAGGGCCAGGCGGTGCCTGAGTCGTTGAAGGCGCATTCGAAGTTCATCAAGCGCGTGAGTTGCCCGCAGTGCGGCGCGCCAAAATCGAAGCCTTCGGCCACGGCCTATGTGTATTGCGATTTCTGCGGCTCGCTGATGGACTATGACTTTCGCATGGCGAACGCCAACACGAACGCGGGCCTCACCAACACGGTCTTTTCGCGCATCATGATGACGGTGCAGATGCAAATGCTGCAGGCCAAAGCCCGCGGTGACCGCGATGCGGTGCGGCAGATCTACAAGCACGTGTTCACGCTGTGGCTGCAGGAGTGCCCCAACGCCGCTTCGCCGCGCGCCATCAAAGACATGGACTTTCGCCAGCAGTTCATCGCCTATTGCGCCGAGTGCGCGGTGATCAAAGACATGGACCCGAACCAGGCGACCCTGCAAGCCAAAGCCGACCGGCTGGTGGCGCAATTGCAGCGCATCCCCACCCCCGGCGGGGCGTGGATGGTGGCCGGGCCGTTCTGGGAATATGCCGCGCTGTATAAAGAGCAGATGATCGGGACGTATGCGTTGATCCGTGAACAAGGCGCGGACCAATTGGACCCGGATCACGCTGCGCCGGAAATTGCCCTGCGCATGGAATATACGACCTTCTGCCAGGCCTGGCTCCCCCACCTCTCCGCCGCCGACGGGGAGCGACTCTTGAAACTGTACGGCCTGCATTCGGAATACGACGAAGTGCAACCGCACGATAGCGAACAACGGCATTGCGGCGGCTGCGGCTCAGACGTGGAAGTGTTCCCCGGCGCGAAGCAGGTGGTGTGTGAGTCCTGCGGCTTCAAATTGGACGTGGAAGGTCAGGCCCTGCCCTGCCAAAAGTGCGGAGCGTTGCTCAGCTTCCCCGTGGGCGTGAACCATGTGGTGTGCCCCTACTGCGGGACGGATACGCGGAAGGTTTAATGCTGTTATGGAAATACAGGGATATTATCCAGCCGGTTGGCTGTTATACACCCCAATTTGGGGGTTTATACGGCCAGCTGTATAAACCCTAGTTAGGCGTTTCATCGCACAAAAGAGTGAATTATGGATGATGACAAAGTACAAGTAGATCGCGAGTCCATGCGCAAGGATGTAGATGAGATGATACGTCATAGACTCACTCTCTTGCCAAACATCAAACGCCAGATGCAAGATTACCTAAAATTGAGCCAAACAAGGATGCAGTCCGCTAGGCTGCAAA
>CAZJMZ010000263.1:0-4068 GCA_964547115.1 uncultured Anaerolinea sp.
GCCCTCGCTCTCGAACGGATGACCGTGGCGATCAGGTTCATCGTCAACACGAACGTCAGCAGCACCAATGCCGTCCCATATTGGATCGTGATCGGCATCTCGGGCACCTGCGTGGAAATGACGAAGAGATGATAAGGCAGGGCCATCGTGGCATCGAAGGGCGAACCAGGCAAACGCGGCAGAAAGAACGCCGCGCCCGTGAACAGGATCGGGGCGGTCTCACCGGCAGCGCGTTCCAACCCCAGAATGACCCCGGTCAGAATGCCCGGCAGGGCCTCCTTCAACACGATGCGACGGATGGTCTGCCAGCGCGTGGCGCCCAGTGAAATGCTCACCGTGCGAAAGGATTGTGGCACCGCCCGCAACGACTCTTCTGCGGTGCTGATGATGACCGGCAAGGTCATGATGGAGAGCGTCAACGACGCCGCCAGGATGGATGTGCCGAAATTGAGGAACAACACGAACAGCCCCAGCCCGAACAAGCCATACACCACCGAAGGGATGCCCGCCAGGTTGATGATCGCAATACGAATGGTGCGGGTGAGTGGTGTGTCAGATGCGTATTCCGAAAGATAGATGGCGGCGGCGATCCCAAGCGGCACCGAAAAGACCGCCGTGCCCACCGTCAGGTACAGCGTGCCGATGATGGCCGGGAGGATTCCGCCCTCACGCATACCATCACGTGGAAAGCCGGTGAGGAATTCCCACGAAATGGCAGGGAACCCTTGTGCAAGAATATAGATCACCACGGCCACGATCGGCAACACGGTGGCAATGGACATCAAGGTGATGACCGTAAAGCCAACGCGTTGGGTCAGATGCCGGTTGATGGTAAAGAGGTTCTTCATGAAAGGATCCTCTCGGCGCGCTTCTTGGAGCGGAACACCACCGACGAAGCCGCCAGGTTCACCCCCAATGAGATCAGGAACAACACCATGCCGATGAAGAACAAGACATGATAGTGCGTGCTGCCGTTGGCCACTTCACCCATCTCGGCGGCGATGGTTGCGGTCATTGTGCGCACTGGCGAAAAGAGGCTGCCCAGTTTTATTGCCAACACTGGAGCATTGCCGGTAACCATCATCACGGTCATTGTCTCGCCGATGGCGCGCCCCACCCCAAGCATGACCGCGGTCAAGACACCCGATTTGGCCGCAGGCAGGGTCACACGCCAAATGGTCTGCCAACGAGTGGCGCCCAGGGCCCAGGCCCCTTCCCGATACGCCCGCGGCACGGCATCGAGCGCATCCTCCGCCACCGAAACGACCGTCGGCACGGCGATGCCGCCCAGGAGGATGGACCCGGCCAGGGCGGTCAGACCAGTCGGCAGGTCCAGAAAGACGCGCAGGAACGGTGAGAGCACCAGAATGCCCAGAAATCCCAGCACCACCGAGGGCAAGCCACCCAGCAATTCCACCAACGGCTTGAGGATCTCACGCACCCAACGCGGCGCGATCTCTGAAATGAAGATGGCCGTACCGATCCCGAACGGAACCGCAATGGCCGTGGCGCCGAGCGTGATGATGAGCGACCCGGTGATGAGCGGCAGGATGCCGTACATGGCTTCGATCGGGTACCAACGCTGGCTGAACAGGGCGTTCAGTTCCACTTCGCCAAACGTGGGCACCCCTTCGCGAATGAGGAATAAAAAGATCAAGGCCACGAACAGGATGGCGGAAAAACCGCTCGCCCGGATGGCCCGCGTAATGACAAACTCACGCCAGTTCAAAGATTTTTCCATAAGCACCTATGAGAAGACCTCACAGCGATGAATCTGTGAGGTCCATATCATTTATTTTACCGGTACGAAACCCAACTCCGCCACGATCTGCTGTGCTTCGTCTGAAAGGATCCAATCCAGATACTCTTTCAACACGCCGGTGGCTTCACCGTTGGTATACATGAACAGGTCACGGGCGATCGGGTAACTCTTGTCTTTCACCGAAGCGATCGAAGGCAACACATACGGGTCGCCATCCTTTTTCGCGATCGCGATCATCTTGACATCATCCGGCACATATCCCAACCCGTCATAGCCAATGGCGTTCGGGTTCTGACGCACCTCAGCGATGATGCCCTCCGAGGAGGGCAGGAGCAGGGTGTCCATGGAGAACAGGGTCTTATCTTCCTTGCTCCCCAGGCGCAGGACCGTCTCGAGAAAATACACATGGGTCCCTGAATTGGTCTCGCGCGAAAGTCGCACGATCGTGCGGTCTTCTCCACCCACCTCAACCCAGTTGCTGATCTTGCCGCTGTAAATATCCGCGATCTGTTGCAGGGTCAATTCACTCACCGGGTTCTCACGATTCACGATCACCGCGATCGCATCCAACGCAATGATGTGCTCCACCGGGTTCACGCCGTTGGCTACGGCCTCATCCAACTCCTCCTGCTTGATCTTGCGGGATGCATTGGCAATATCCACGGTCTTGTTGATCAGCGCCGCGATACCTGTTCCCGAGCCACCACCCGTCACCGAGATGCGCACATCCGGGTACTCACTTTGATACCGTTCTGCCCAAGCCAGCGCCAGGTTGACGATGGTATCAGACCCCTTGTTCTCGATGTATTGGGCCTGAGAATCAGATGCGGTCACCGAATTCGAATCGGGACCGCATCCGGTAAGTGTCAATAGGACGACCAGAAAAAAAAGGATGGCACGTTTCATCGCGCCGAATTATAGTCGAAAAGTATTTCATGGATGACAAACCCGCCTCCACCTCCCTTCAGCCTGCCTCGTTGCAAAATACCCCGGCCTGTCCTGAAGCCATCTCCGGTTCTTTGATACAATCAACGCATGTCTGTAACTGTCTCCACCTTCTCTGTCCAGCACCTGGACTTTTACTACGGCCCCAAAAAGGCCCTCGCCGATATTAACATCGAGATCGAGCCCCGCAAAGTGACCGCCCTGATCGGCCCCTCGGGCTGCGGCAAGTCCACCTTTCTGCGCTGTCTCAATCGCATGAACGATACCATCGCCGAGACCCGGGTCGAAGGCCAGATCCTGCTCGATGGCAGGAATATCTACGATCCTAATATGGATGTGGTCACCCTTCGTCAACGTGTGGGTATGGTCTTTCAAAAGCCAAACCCATTTCCTCAATCCATTTACGACAATGTGGCCTTCGGCCCCCGAGTGATGGGCACGGTTAAGAGCAAGTCGCAGCTGGATGAATTGGTGGAAAGCAGCCTGCGCCGTGCTGCACTCTGGGACGATGTGAAGGATATTCTGAACGAGAATGCCATGGGGCTGGCGCTCGGCCAGCAACAGCGCTTGTGTATCGCGCGTGTGATCGCCGTCGAGCCCGAAGTCATCCTCATGGACGAATCCACCTCCGCGCTCGACCCCATCGCCACACTGCGTGTTGAAGAATTGATCGCCGAACTCAAGCAGGATTACACCATCGTCATCGTCACCCACAATATGCAGCAGGCGGCGCGGGTCTCAGACCATACGGGCCTCTTCTGGCTTGGCGAACTTGTGGAATTTTCACCCACGCAGGAAATGTTCACCCGCCCCAAAAAAGAACTGACGGAGGCTTACATTACCGGCAGAATGGGCTGACCTGTCACATCGGCCATATGAACAAACAGCGCGGACATCAAACGATGTCCGCGCTGTTTTAATTCCTGGTCAAGGTCAGCCTATTTATTCTGACCCTTCCAAAACTCATCATCGGTCGATTTGATCTCAGCCATTTCCCCGGTGGCGATAAAGACCGTGCGTTCGCAGATGTTGGTCACGCGGTCGGCGAAGCGCTCCAGGTTGTGTGCCACCCACAAGAGCCAGTTGGCGCGCTCGATGGTGGTCGGGTCCTGGATGATGAAGGTCATTAATTCGCGATAGATCTGGTTGTACAGCGCATCCACCTCGTCATCCTCGACCGGCAGCCGTTTGGCGGCCTCCACATCCTCGCTGACAAAGGCGCTCAGGGCGCGATGCAGCATGTCTGCGCCCTTCTGGGCCATGCGTGGCACATCGATCAAGGGCTTCAGCAGGGGGGTATCGCCCATGCGGATGTTGATATTGGCGATGCCCTTGGCATAATCACCCATGCGCTCCAACTC
>CAZJMZ010000264.1:0-4067 GCA_964547115.1 uncultured Anaerolinea sp.
GAGGGGCAACGGCGTGACAGCCTCGAACGAGGCAAAGGTCATTAGGGCGAAGGTACCCAGCATCACACCTTTGATCTCACCAGCCGCAACCAGCGGAATGCTGATGAACAGTGCCAGCCATAAGCCAAGGTTTGTGATGAAATTGGTCAGCCCGGAATGCAGACCGGTAATACGAGCCATTTGTTGCTGTGAGTTGCCGTAGCGGCTGCCGGTGAGTGCGATCTGTTGGGCGCGATCCTGAGCGCGGCCAAAGGCGAGCAAATCGGCGAGGCCTTGAATACCATCCACGAGTTGGGTTTGCAGCGTGGCGCGTTGGGTGATGAGTCGCTGACCGGCGTCGCGGCTGAGGCGCTGGCTGAGCAGCGGCAGGATCAAGCCTGAAGTGAGGAACAAGGCCAATAGGGTCAGGGCCAGCGGAGGGTGGTAGGAGGCGAAGAAAATGGCCACGAAGATGGCGATGAGAATGGCGGTCAAGGTTGGCGAGACGACGCGGACGTAGAAATTTTCCAGGGTTTCCACATCGCTGATGACGCGGGCTAACAAATCGCCGGAGCGATAGTCCATGAGACGGGCAGGGGCGAGCGGTTCGAGACGTTCGTAGAACCACACCCGCAGGCGGGCCAGGAGGCGGAAGGTGACGTTGTGTGCGACGAGACGCTCGAGATAACGAAACACACCGCGGCTGATGCCGAATAAACGGGTGGCAACGACGGTGACACCCAGCTCCGCCACCGAGGTGGCGATGGCAGCCGTGGAGATCATCCAGGCGGAGGTGCCGATGAGGGCGATGCTGGAACCAATGGTGAGGGTGCTGAGGAGAATGGACAGCGCGACGCGGTCCCAGGAGCCGGTGAGGAATTTCAACAATCTCCAAAGGATGGGTTGTTCGGAACTTGGGGTCGGTAGTTGGCGATCGGACTTTGATTGAAGGTTGAAGATTGAAGGTGGGGCGTCAGGTGCAACTTTAGGTTGTTGATCGGTGACCTGTGACTTGTCGCCTTCTGCTTGATAGGCCTTGACCATTTCTGCATACATACCGTTGTTCGTGATGAGTTCTCGGTGAGTCCCTTGTTCAAGGATGCGACCCGCCTCAAGCACGATGATCTGGTCGGCTTTGAAGATGGTGTTGAGCCGATGCGCGATGGTGATGACGGTGCGCCCTTGCATGAGGCGGCGGGTGGAGTCTTCGAGCAGGGCTTCGGTGGCGGGGTCGAGGCTGGAGGTGGGCTCGTCCAGAATCAGGATGGGCGCATTTTTCAGGAAGGCACGGGCCAGGGCCAGACGTTGTGCTTGTCCGCCACTGAGGCGGGCGCCGCCTTCGCCGATGACGGTCTCATATTTTTCCGGCAGCGATTCGATGAATTCGTGCAGGTGTGCGGCACGGGCGGCGGCGCTGACCTCGGCCGGGGTTGCTTCGGGTTTGCCCAGGCGGATGTTGGCTGCGATGGTATCGTGAAAGAGATGCGGGCGTTGCGGCACCCAGGCGATCATGGGCTGCAGTTCGAAGGGTGAAGGGTGGATATTGCCTGATGTAGGGTGGATGAAGCCGAGCAGGAGATTAACAAGGGTGGATTTGCCTGCACCGGTCCGGCCGACGAGGGCGATGTGTTGACCGGCTTGAATGTTCAAGCTGATATTCGTGAGTGCAGAGGTGGCTTCATCGGGGTAGTTGAAGGAGATGTTTTCGAGTCGCAGGTCGAGCGTTGAAGGTCGCGGGTCGGTAACCTGTAGCTTTTGGCCTGTGCCCTGTGCCTCAGGAATCGGTGTATCTAAGATCTCGAAGATCTTTTTTGCTGCAGTGGTACCAGACATTCCAGCATGGAAGCGTGCGCCCAGCATGCGCAGCGGCATGTAGAACTCAGGGGCCAGGATGAGCAGGAAGAAGGCTTCTCGAAATTCCATGACCTTATAGAGCAGGCGGAAGCCGATCTCAACGGCAATGATGGCAGTACTGAGCGTGGCGAGCAATTCCAGTGCGAGGGCCGAAAGGAAGGTGATGCGCAAGACGCCCAGGGTCACATCACGATATTGGTCGCTGACTTGGGCGATATTTTGGGCATGTGACCTGGAGCGCCCGAACAATTTGAGCGTGGTCAGGCCTTGCAGGCTATCGAGAAAATGCGCAGAGAGCAGGGAAAGGGTTTCATACTGGCGTTTGGTGACGATCTCTGCGCCCTTGCCGATCAGCACCATGAAGAAGGGGATCAACGGGGCAGTGATGAGCATGACGAGGCCCGAGATCCAGTCCAGCGGGAAGACCACGATCAGGATGCTGATGGGGATGAGTGTGGTGATGACCAGTTGGGGCAGGTATTGTGAGTAATAGGCATCGAGCGCTTCGATGCCCTCCACGGCGGCAGTGGTCAGGTCACCGGTGCGTTGGGCACGGGTATAGGCGGGACCCAGTTTCAAGATATGGTTGAAGAGCTTTTCGCGCAGGTCCGTTTTGATGCGCACGGCCAACGTATTGGCGCTAACCTCATTGAGCCACGTGAGGAGCGCGCGCCCGGCGATGATGATCAGGATCACCTGCAGCCAGTCGCTCACAGCGGCAAGCGTTTTACCATCCAGGAATACACCGTCGACCGTGCTGCTGACATAATAGGCCTGGCTGATTGTCAGCAGACCGATCAAAAGTCCGGTAAGAATGGTGAGCAGCAGGGATGTGCGAGAGTCGCGGGTGAGGGCCAGGAGTCGGCGGTGCATGGGCAAAGTTACCAGTTTGAATGAGATTTTGAAATGGGCGGGTTATGCCAACCCGCCCATTATACAGGCAATGCAGAGCGGGAACCTCAATCCTGTGCGCCTACGTATACCGGTGCGAGCAGTTGGGTTGGTTCGGCTGCGTCCACTGATTTTTTCAGTGCGGCCTCGGTGCCTTCGCGGGCAAAGCGCACCATCAAACGCACCATAATGACCGTCAGGACGGCGTAAAGCGAAGTAAAGCCCACCAGTGTGATCGAGACATCGGCCGGGGTGAGATGTGGCGAGATACCCTGCGCCGTGGTGAGCAGACCTTGCACCATCCACGGTTGTCGCCCCATTTCAGTGGTAACCCAACCAGCCACGCCAGCCAGGAAGGGTAGGGGAATGGTGTAGGGCAGCCACTTGAGCCAGCGGACCAGCTCTGGCGACCAGTTACGGATGATGACCAGTAAAGCAAACGCCGAGACGCCCAGTAGAATGAACCCGATCATGACCATGATGCGGAAGGACCAATACGTGGCCACCATCAACGGGATGTAGTCATTTGGCCCGTACAACGCTTCGTACTCTTGTTGGACATCATGCACGCCTCTGACCTCACACTCGAAGTTGTTACACGCCAAAAAGCTCATCATATACGGAATCCGGATCGACCAAACCTCCCGTTTGCCGGAGAGGTCGCCAATGGTGAGCAGCGAGAACGACGCAGGCTGCTCGGTCTCCCATATGGCTTCGATGGCAGCCAACTTCATGGGTTGGTGAATGCGCAATTCCTGTCCCTGTTCGTGACCGGTCATGAGCAGGGCAAAGGCCGCGAAGACCCCGGCGATCGCTCCCGCTGTGAACGAGGGTTTGAACACGTCCAGTTCGCGTTTGCGGAGGATGTACCATGCGCTTACGCCGATGAGCAAAAAGGCGGCGGTGGCAAACCCGGCTGAAATGGCATGTTTGAACAGCAGCCAGCCTTTGGGGTTGGTGAGCAGGGCCAGAATATCGACCAATTGGGCCTGGCCGGTGACCGGGTTGATGACGTGACCGACGGGGTTTTGCATCCAGCCATTGGCGAGCAGGATCCAGATCGAAGAGAAGAGTCCGCCGATGGCGGCGAACCAGATCGAAAGGAGGTGGATGCGCGGGTGAACCCGTCCCTCACCGAAGATCCAGATCCCAATAAAGACCGATTCCAGAAAGAAAGCCACCAGCGTCTCGATTGCGAGCAGCGCGCCGAACACATCACCGACAAATCGCGCATAGCCCGACCAATTCATGCCAAACTGGAATTCCTGCACCAGCCCGGTGACAATGCCCATGCCGAAATTGACGAGGAATAATTTGCCCCAGAATTTGGCCATGCGGCGGTA
>CAZJMZ010000265.1:0-4056 GCA_964547115.1 uncultured Anaerolinea sp.
CCATGAATACTCCCATCCTGGAAATGAAGAACATTACCAAGGAATTCCCCGGTGTGAAGGCATTAAGCAATGTAAGTTTCAGCGTGGCCCAGGGCGAGATTCATTGTCTGGTGGGGGAAAACGGGGCGGGCAAGTCAACGTTGATGAAAGTCTTGAGTGGGGTATATCCGTTTGGATCCTATACCGGCGACATTTTGTTCGGCGGTGCGGTCCAGAAATTTTTCGGCATTAGTGACAGCGAAAAGGCAGGCATTGCCATTATTTATCAGGAACTGGCGCTGGTCCCTGAAATGACCGTGTATGAGAACATCTTCCTCGGCAACGAGATCAAGAAGGGTGTGGTCATCAACTGGAACGAGACCATTAAGCGCGCCGGGGAGGCGCTTAAGAAGGTGCGCCTGAACGTCAACCCGGAAACCAGGGTCAGGGATCTGGGCGTGGGCAAACAACAGCTGATCGAGATCGCCAAGGCGCTTAGCAAGGACATCAAACTGCTCATCCTCGATGAGCCTACCGCCGCTTTGAATGAAGACGACAGCCAAAACCTGCTCGACCTGTTGAGGGAACTCAAGCAACAGGGCGTCACCTCCATTCTGATCTCTCACAAACTCAAGGAAGTGATCGCCATCGCCGACTCGGTCACCGTGCTGCGCGACGGGCAGACCATCTGCACGCTGGATGCGCACAAGGGCGAAGTCAGCGAAGGCGCGCTCATCAAGAACATGGTGGGACGTGAGATCAACAACATCTACCCGAAGCGTGAAAAACGCAATTTTGGCGAGGTGGTTTTGGATGTCCGCAACTGGACCGCCTATCACCCGGGCCTGGGGCGCACCATTCTCAAGGATGTCAATTTCAACGTGCGGCGCGGCGAGATCGTGGGCATTGCGGGTCTGATGGGCTCAGGCCGCACCGAATTTGCCTTGAGCGTGTTTGGTAACCCGACAGGCTATCACCTGCAAGGCGAAGTGATCGTAAAGGGCGAACGGCGGCGCTTTCACCATCCGCAGGATGCGATCAGCGCGGGCATCGCTTACGTCACCGAGGACCGCAAAGGCAACGGGTTGATCCTGATCCAGGATGTGAAAGAGAACATTACGTTGGCCAACCTGCGCGAAATTGCCAGGCGTTCGGTGGTCGATGCCAACAAGGAAGTCAAGATCGCCAATGAGTACAAGTCGTCGCTGAATATCAAGACCCCCACGGTGGAGCAGAAGGTGGGGAAGTTGAGCGGCGGGAACCAGCAAAAGGTGTCGGTGGCGAAGTGGCTGTTCGTCAAACCCGACCTGTTGATCCTGGATGAGCCCACGCGCGGCATCGATGTGGGCGCCAAGTTCGAGATCTATACCATCATGAACCAGTTGGTGGACCAGGGGATGAGCATCATTATGATCTCTTCCGAGCTGCCCGAGGTGCTGGGCATGAGCGACCGGGTATACATCGTTTCATCGGGTCGCATCACCGGCGAACTGCCCATCGAAGAGGCCACGCAGGAAAAAATCATGCAGATGGCAACGAATTGAGGAGAACCGCAATGTCATTTTTCAACGACCTGACCAAGGTATTACGCCAGAACATCCGTGAATACGGCATGTTCATTGCCCTGTTCGTGATCATGGCGATCTTCACCTTCACCACTGACGGTATTTTCATTTCGTCGCGCAACATCAGCAACCTGCTCAACCAGACCGGTTATATCGCTGTGCTGGCGGTCGGCATGACGTTGGTGATCGTCATCCGGCATATCGACCTCTCGGTCGGGTTCCTGGCGGGCTTCCTGGGCGCCATTGCTGCGATCGCACTCACCGCCTGGGGCATGCCGGTGTGGCTGGTGATCCCCATGGTGCTGGCACTCGGCGCGCTGGCGGGCTGCATCACCGCCTTCCCGGTGGCGCAGTTGGGCATTCCGTCGTTCGTGGCTTCGCTCGCGGGCTGGCTCATCTACCGCGGTGCCATCCTGCTGGTCACGCTCAAGACCGGTACGATCATCATCCCCGATGAAGCCTTCAATGCCATCGGCAACGGCTACATTCCCGATTTCCCCGGGCTGACCTTCCTGCCCGGAGTGCATAAATTGACCTTGCTGCTGGGCTTGATCGCCATCGTGCTCTATATCATCAACGAGATCAACAGCCGCCGCAACAAGCTGGCCTACAACTTTGAAGTGCTTTCGATGGGTGTGTTCGTGCTGAAACTCGTCTTCATCTCCGTCCTGCTTGGGTTCATTACCTGGGTGTTGGCTGGCTACAACGGCCTCTCATGGACGGTCGTCATTGTGTTGATCGTGGTGGGTGTCTATCACTTCGTCACCACGCAGACCGTCCTCGGGCGGCACATCTACGCCATGGGCGGCAACCCCGAAGCGGCACAACTCAGCGGCATCAATGTCAAGCGCCTGATCTACGTGGTCTTCGGCTCGATGGGCATGCTCTCGGCGCTCTCAGGCATCCTGTTCGCCTCCCGCCTGCAATCCGCCACCACCACGGCGGGCCAATTGTTCGAGTTGGATGCCATCGCCGCGGCGTATGTGGGCGGCGTTTCGGCGGCGGGTGGTGTGGGCAAGGTCACCGGCTCCATCATCGGCGCGCTGGTCATGCTCTCGCTCACCAGCGGCATGAACCTGATGAGCATCGATATCTCGCTGCAATACATTGTGCGCGGCGCAGTGCTCGTGGCCGCCGTGATCTTCGACGTGGCCACCCGCACCAGCGGCAAGTAAGCCACCCTTTTTCACTGGATGAAAAACCGCCTCTGGCCCAAGCCGGAGGCGGTTTCTGTTTAACGAGCCTTTTCTGTGGCTGTACGCAAGTCGCTATTCCTTTATTCTCCGCGCCCGGCGATAGACCGGTGAGGCAAAGAACTGCAAGGCGCTGCGCGTGTGCAGATACAAATAGAACAACTTCCGGCGGCTATCGCGTCGCGCATCGTGCCGAATACGCACCTGCGAATCGACCAGCACTTGAACGCCCTGCAAGCGGGCGCGGGTGCAAAAATCCACATCTTCGAAATACAGGCGGTAGCCCGTGTCCATGCCGCCGAGTTGGCGGTAGGTGGCGGCGCGCATGATCCAAAACATTCCGGCGGCCCAATCAGGACGGATAAGCCCATCGGGACCGGGAGGCAAAGGTTGAAAGTGGTATCCGGGCAATCGGCGGCGCAGCAGCTCGAAAGGAGTCGGAAGCGAGCGGAACGAGTCCTGTATGTGCCCGGCCTCGTCCACGATGCAGGGTGCGAGCAGAGCATCGGGCAGGCCCATCAGGCGTTGAATGAGGGTGTCGAAGATGGGGCGCTCGAAGACCAGATCAGGGTTGAGGATGGCGAACCATTCGCCCTGCGCGTGACGGAAGGCGTTGTTGTGGTTGTGGGCAAAGCCGAGTTGGGCGGGGTTGCGGAGAATGAGCAGCGAATGCCAGGGCGTGGGGTCGAAATCGGGGAGGTCGTTGCGCAGGTTGTCGGTGAGGATGATGCGAAAGCGCTGCGGGTCCGCTTCGTGACGCTGAAGGCTGTCAAGCAGTGCGCGCAGGGTGGCGCCGCTGCCGTGGCTGACGAGGGAGATGGTGAGGAGGGGGGCGGTCATGCGACAGGTTTTTGGTTGCGTTGCATGAATTCGCGGTAGGGTTCGAGCAACCCGGTGGACATAACGCGCAGGAGTTCGCGCGTGGAGGCTTTGCGATTACGCTGGATCTCGCGCCGTTTGACGAGCAGGTTGGGCAGGCCACGTATGGCATCGCGGATGGCTTTGACGATGACCCGGCCCTGTCCGCGCGCGGTGAGGTAGACGACAAAGAATGCGAGCGTGGCAAGGTGCAAGGGCAGGCAGAGCCAGAGCAGAGGGGCAGGCATGTCTTTGAAGAACGTCCAGATCATGTTGCGATAGCCGTAATACACAGAGAAGTCACTACGCTTGCCGGTGCTGGCTGAGCCCACATGATGAACGACCGCTGTCGGAACATATAAACATTTCTCGCCGTTGAGGCGCAGGCGAAAGCCCAGGTCCACGTCTTCGAAGTAGGAGAAGTAGTCTTCATCGAAGCCGCCTGCGTGGAGGAAGGCTTC
>CAZJMZ010000266.1:0-4045 GCA_964547115.1 uncultured Anaerolinea sp.
GCTTCGGGAAAGAACTGCCCATTGAAAACAATAACAGCCTGGGGCTGAGTCTGATCGAGAAAGCCTGTAAACTTTTGCGCTACATTCCAAGCCGATACAATATATTCCCGCAAAAGATGGCGCGTGCCCTCATCATCGTTCAGGTGATGGATACGCAAAACCCAGCGCAGGCCGGGCAGGCACAATGAACCGAGCGGCAGATCGTGAAACGTGAAACGCGCTAATTGATCAATATTCAGATCCCGAAGCGCTTTTTCAAGTTCAGGGTCACGCTGAAAATCGAACCAACCGACCTTTGACCCTTGACCTTCAAACTTCGCCCCCACCCCGGCATACAACGCCCGGCTCTGACTCACACACGTCTTACACGGCATTTCTTTTTGCGGCTGGTCGCGATTCGTGCCAAGCACACATTTGCTCATGCCTGAATTACATGCAAAATACGCCACCGGAATCCCTTTGAGCCGCAGCGCCCACGAAGCCAGCAAATGAAAACCGCTATTCCACGAGAGATCGTCGAGGCCGGAGGATACTTTAAAGAACACGACCGGCTGACCCTGCACGGACTGCGAGCGTCGTTCCACCCGTTGGGCCATGCGCACGATCTTGAGATTGTTCAAGCGCCGGGTAAGTCCGCGCTTGAGGCGTTGGTTGAAGAATTCCTGAAACACGAAAATTTTCCCGCCGCTTACCAGTCGTTGGACTTTTCGTACCCCAACCGCACGACGAGATCTCCCGCCACATCCTTGAACAGCTTTTTATGCTCATCGGTGAAGAACTCGCGCCAGCCACCGGTCTTGCCCGAGCGGAAGGTGTGGCTCTTCTTCGGCTGGATCGCATCCACCAATACTTCCAACGCTTGTTCACGCGGAGTGGGGGTCCGGTATCCGGTCTTTTCCACTTCGTCGAGCATGGCATTCAACGTGGCATCGCGCTGATTGATCAATTCCTCAAAACGAATACACAGCACGTTCTTTTGCTCGAGCCACTGAAAGACGCCCTCATAGCGCTGTTTGACACTGACCATGCGCAGCCCATCCTGTTCGATACCGGTGATGGCCACCTTGAGCCGTGCGCCAAGATCGGGCAGGGAGTTGTAGTATTCGTTCATGGCGTGCTCTTCGTTCATATCGGTCGCAAAGAACACATGTGAGACCAGCAGGTCGCGCGGGTCACGATAAATGAAATAGTTCACGCGCCCAGGCCCGGTTAAGAAGGAGGCGATGTCCGGCGTCGCTTCCACATAGCCCCAGCTGATGACTCCGCGTGAAGTGGAGCGCAAATCATGCACGATCTCGGTCTCGGTGCGGCGGCGGCCATCCTTGGTGATGGTGCGCACCGGGTCGGCCTCCACATATTGATACGGCATGATCTGCGTAAAGCCATTGAGGATCTGCAACAATAAATGCGACCCACTCTTCGGCTTGGAGTTGCCAAAGATGGGTGGCGCTTCGTTAAAAGAGAGTCGCTTCCAACGCAGGATGGCCTGGGCGGTCTTCCCGGCGGGGCGGAGAGTGCGGCGGATGTTCTGTGTGAGACCCATTTTGTAAATTTACCACAAAGTAGCACAAAGGGTCACAGGTTTTATCCTTGTGACCCTTTGTCAAACACTCAAATTACTCACTCACTACGCGCCGCAACTTTTTCATGGGACCCTTTTCAGAGTCGTAGACGCGCTTCACACCATCGCCAAGGGAGGCTTCGGTTACCCGGATGTATTTCACCAGCCGTTCAAAGCCACCCGGCTCCACCGAGGCGGCATGGTCGCTGCCCCACATGGCCCGGTCCAGGGTGATGTGCCGCTCGATGGAGGTGGCACCCAACGCGATCGCCACTGCCGAAGGCACCAGCCCCACTTCGTGACCCGAGTAACCGATCGGGTTGTTCGGGAATTTGGTGCGCAAGGTTTCGATCATGCGCAGGTTCAACTCATCCGGCTCGCAGGGATAGGTGCTGGTGCAATGCATAATGACCAGATTTTCAGATCCCACCGCCTCCACGCCACGCTCGATCTGCTCCATCGTGGACATGCCGGTCGAAATGATGATGGGCTTGCCGGTCTGGCGCACATATTTCATCAAGTTGTGGTCGGTCAATGAGGCCGAGGGCACCTTGTACGCGGGCGTCTCGAACTTCTCCATAAAATCCACCGAAGGTTCATCCCAGACTGAAACCATCCAGTCGATCTTCTTTTCTTTGCAATAGCGGTCGATCTCGCGATATTGCTCTTCGTTGAATTCCACTTTGTAACGGTAATCAAGATAGGTGATATATCCCCAGGGCGTCTCACGCATCTGCTTCTGCTGGTCGGGCGGGGTGCAGATCTCAGGGGTGCGCTTCTGGAACTTCACCGCATCGGCCCCGGCATGCGCTGCCGCATCGATGATCTTCTTGGCGATCTCCAGGTCGCCGTTGTGGTTGATGCCCACTTCCGCAATGATATAGGCAGGATGTCCATCGCCCAGCATGCGGTTGCCAAATTTGATTTCACGAGTCATTTTTTCTCCTTGTAAGTAGCGGCGACTTCAATCGCCCTGACGGCCAACGTCGTCACTACGGGTTTTTCAGAATCAGATCACACAGTTCGCGCAACGCGCCCTGCCCGCCTGCCCTGGTCAGGATGAAGTCCGCTGCGCGCCGGACCTCCGGGAAGGCGTCGGCCACGGCCACACTCCAACCCGCCACTTCGAAACACGGCAGGTCATTGAGGTCGTTGCCAATGTAGATGACATGCTCCGCCGCGATGTTTCTCTGCGCCAGGACTTCACGCATCACTCTACCCTTATCCTGCAACCCCACTCCATGAATGGCCTCCACCCCCATCTTTTTTGCGCGCGCCGCCACAACGGTGTTCGGCTCTGAAGAAAGGATCAGCACCTCGATGCCACGCTCGCGCAACTCACGGATGCGCGGACTATCGCTGCGATAGGCTGCCACCATCTCGCGCCCATCCTGGTCGGTCCACACTTTGTTGTCGGTAATGACGCCGTCAAAATCACAGATGACCAGCTCGATCTTATGAGGCATCGGGCGGCGGGACGTCTCGCCCGGCGTGACCATCTCCAGCCCTCCCTGAAAGACCAGCGCTTCATACTTGGCCCAATCGGGCGGTGTATCGATATCGACTGTGAACTTCGCATCGATCACCAACGGATAAATGACCTCACCTGTGAGCGAATGCTTGCGCGTGATCGTGGAAGTGCGGATCGCATCGATGTGCCCGGTCTGCCAGTAGACCGGCGGCAGGATCTGGCGCGGCGCATTGTACGGTTCAGCAATGCCTTCCACTTCGAGCAGCGGTTTGAGGGGCTGGTCGGCGCCGTTGAAGCGCCACATCTTGAACGGATTTTGCCCGGCCGGGACGACGCCGCGCACGCAATCGGCCTCGGGGTGCGCCAGCAGGATGCGCACCGCATCATCTACACAGTTCAACGGGCGGATGGGCGAAGTCGGGCGTAGTTGAATGACCACCTCCGGTTTGTAGCCTTCGATGTCTTCCAGCCATTTGAGCGCATGCTCGAATACCGGCAGGTCGGTGGTCTTATCCTGGGCAAGTTCGGCCGGGCGCAGGAAGGGCGTCTCGGCACCGTATTCACGGGCCACGGCTGCGATCTCCTCATCGTCGGTGGAAACGATCACGCGCGTGACCAACTGTGAACGTTTGGCCGCCGCAATGCTCCACGCGATGAGCGGGAACCCGGCAAAGTCTTTGATATTCTTGCGCGGAATACCTTTCGAGCCGCCGCGCGCAGGGATGAGCGCAAGGGTTTCGGTCATATTACCAGGCCGTCCAGCCCCCATCCACCACCACGTTATTACCGGTCATGTAGGAAGAGGCATCTGAAGCGAGGAACAACAATGCGCCGTTCATCTCATCCTTCTTTGCCATGCGCCCAAGGATGGTTTTGGCGGAGTAGTTCGTAACGAAGTACTCTTCGTGGTTGTTGAACACACCGCCGGGCGTGAGCGCGTTCACGCGGATCTCGGTCCCGGCATAGTAGGCGGCGAGATATTTGGTGAAGCCCATCACACCGGCTTTGGTCAC
>CAZJMZ010000267.1:0-4011 GCA_964547115.1 uncultured Anaerolinea sp.
GCCGGAACGCGCATCCCATCTGCATGCGAGCAGATCACCGAGTTGACATTCATCTCACCGAGCATCAGGCCCTCGTCCCAGTGCACCGTCTCAGCGGTTACCGTAGGCGCGAACAGGCGATACGCCACCCGCTGAAAATAATTCTGCGAAGGTTCCGCCAGCATATTGATCTGCGTCAACCATTTCACACTGCGCGCGCCAATATAGCCCGGCACCACCGCACGCAGCGGTGCGCCATGCACCGGCGTGAGCGGCGCGCCGTTCATCTCATACGCCAGAATGACCTCATTCTGCATGGCCTTGGTCAACGGGATCGACCCTCCGAACCGGAAGCGCTCTCCACGGCGTTCGGTTTCATCCAGGCCAATGAACTCGATATGTGACGAGTCCGCCTCGCCTCCCAAGCCGGAGGCTGCCAGCACGTCCCCGAGCCGCACCCCCGCCCACACCGCATGACTGACCGCCTCCGTCCCCCATTCCAACTCGTGCGGGATGGGTTGAATGGCAACCAGCTCCGAGCGGCGGTTCCCGGCACATTGGAGAGTGGCAGGCACCGACACGCGTTCGAAGCGCGTTTTGAGGTCATCCAATGCAAAGGACGTATTGCCCACCGTCAGCCGGTATGTATTCCTGTCCACTTCCGGCACGTCACCATGATTGCGGACGAAGAACAAATCCACCGGTGTGACAGCAGATTCAATGAGCTGGTGCGGTTCCGCCCCACCGTTGAATGGTGACTCGCTGCGGATGATGAAATCGGGGTGTTTCTGAAAAGGTGGTTTGGACACAGGTTCTCCTCTTTGGCACGCCCATGATACACGATTCTTCAGCGGTCGCCTGGAATCAGGTATCATGTTCTCATCTTTCACAAAAGGATTTAACCATGGAGTCTGTTTTGTTCATCGTTCTGATCGGCCTGGCAGGTGGCATTGCCGTGGGGCTGCAAAGCCCAATGGCCAGTATGATCAGCCAGCGTCTGGGCGCGCTGGAAAGCGTGTTCATTGTGCATGTGGGTGGCGCCCTGGTGGCGTTGCTGCCGTTGCTGTTGCTGGGCAGCCGCCTTTCACAATGGCGCAGTGTGCCGTGGTATGCACTGGGGGCAGGCGCGTTCGGATTGGTGGTCATCAGCGCGGTGAGTTATATGATCCCCCGCGTGGGGGTGGCGGCTTCGATCACCACCATCGTGGCCGGGCAGCTGCTCGTGGGTGTGGTGTTGGATCATTTCGGATGGCTGGGAGCAGCCCCACGCGAGCTGGACGCGGCGCGCCTGTTGGGGCTGGGCGTGGTGCTGGCGGGCGTCTGGTTGACGGTGCGGTAACCGGCCCGGTTTGCAATTCCGCGTTGACCGTTGTACAATGACCGGAAAAATTTGTCTGGTCAGAGTTGGCTGGCATATAGTTTCAGGAGGCACGTGTGAACGAATTGCAGGAACGTATTTTGCGGGATGGAAAGATCCTCAGTGGGGGCATTTTGAAAGTGGATAGTTTTGTGAATCATCAGGTGGACCCCTTGTTGATGGATGCTTGTGGAAAGGAATTTGCGAAGCGCTTCGCCGCAGTCGGCGCGACCAAGGTGTTGACAGCAGAGATCTCGGGCATTGCCCCGGCGCTCACCACGGCCATTCACCTGGGCCTGCCGGTGGTGTATGCGCGCAAGACCAAACCCGTAACCATGCCCGACCAGGTGTATCTCACCCTGGCCCCTTCGCACACCAAGGGCCGCATGGTCGAGCTCATCGTCTCGCCGGAGTATCTGGCAAACAATGAGAAGGTGTTGATCATCGATGACTTCCTCGCCAGCGGGCAGACCATTCTCGGTCTGGTGCGTCTGGCCGAAGCCTCCGGCTCGAAAGTGGTGGGCATTGGTGCGTTGATCGAAAAGTTGTTCGAGGGCGGGCGCAATGCGCTCAAGCCACTGGGCGTGCCGATCGAGTCACTGGCCTGCATCACCGCCATGGATGCCGACAAGGTCGTTTTCGGGGAACCTGCGTAATTTCAGGGTGACAGTCACTGGAGTTCCAAAGTGACTGTCACCTTTTTGTATGCATACTCTGCTGTGGCGTCTCGCTCCCCTTATCGGCTGGATCTTTGAGCATATGTCTTTTGCCATTCCCGTTCAGCGCCTGCGTGAGACCGATACCCTGCTGGCCTTTTATCACCCCAAACCGGCGTACAAGTTCCATGTGTTGATCGTGCCGAAGAAAGCCGTCACCACGCTCGCCGACCTGGACCCAAGCGATACCACCTTTCTCACCGACCTGTATGCCACCGCACAAAGCCTGGTGACGGAATACCAACTCAGCGCGTATCGGCTGATCGTCAACGGCGGCGGGTATCAGGATTTTCCGCAGTTACATTTTCATTTGATATCGGAGGTTGAAGGTCAAAAGTTGAAGGTCCAATGACTTCCGGCTTTTGACCTTTCACATTCAACCTGCACCCTTCAACAAGGATTGTTATGGATTCCATTGCCATTCTCGATTTCGGTTCCCAATATGCGCAGATCATCGCGCGGCGTGTGCGTGAGGCGCAGGTGTATTGCGAGTTGTTCCCGTGGGATGCCCCCATGGAAAAGATCCTCAGCATTCAACCCAAGGGCTTCATCCTCTCGGGCGGTCCGCGTTCGGTCTATGAACCGGAGGCCCCCTACATACAAGACTTCATCTTCAAGACCGGGTTGCCCATTCTCGGCATTTGCTATGGCATGCAGGCGCTCACCCATGCCCTGGGCGGCGAGGTCTATCCCTCCACCAGCCGCGAGTACGGTCACGCTGAGATCGAAAAGCTGATCCCCGGCACCATGCTGGATGTGCTCTCACAGGTGTGGATGTCGCACGGCGACAAGATCACGCGCATGCCCGAGGGCTTCATCGCGCTGGCGCGCAGCGGCAATAGTCCCTTCGCCGCAATGGGTGACATGCAGCGCAAATACTTCGGCGTGCAGTTCCACCCCGAGGTGCACCACACCCCGAACGGTCATCAACTCATCCGTCATTTTGCCATCGACATCTGCGGCGCCAAACCCGAGTGGACACCCGCTTCCATCATCGAAGAGTCTGTTGAACGCATCCGACAACAGGTCGGTGACCAGCGTGTGCTGGCGGCGGTCAGCGGTGGCGTGGATTCGACCGTGGCCGCAGCTTTAGTGCATAAAGCCGTGGGCGACCAGCTCGTGGCCGTGTTCGTGGATACGGGCCTGTTGCGCAAGGATGAGGCCGAACAGGTCGCTTCGACCTTTCGGGATAACCTGCATGCTGAACTCATAGCCGTCAACGCCGCGGACGATTTTCTCGGCGCGTTGCAGGGCGTCACCGACCCTGAGCACAAGCGCAAGATCGTCGGCGAAAAGTTCATCCGCACGTTTGAGGCGCAGGCGCGGCAGGTGGGCGAAGTCAACTTTCTGATGCAGGGCACCATCTACCCTGACGTGGTCGAATCCTCCGCTCCTGACCGCAGCAAGGCGCAGAAGATCAAGTCGCATCACAATGTGGGTGGGTTGCCCGAGGATATGCAGTTCAAACTCGTGGAACCGCTCCGCTATTTGTTCAAGGATGAAGTGCGGGCGGTGGGCGAAGCTCTCGGGTTGCCCCAGGCCATGGTTTGGCGGCAGCCGTTTCCGGGTCCGGGCTTGACCGTGCGCTGTCTCGGGGAGGTGACGCCCGAGCGCGTATCCCGTTTGCGGGCGGCGGATGCGATCCTCGTGGAGGAATTGTCCAAGGCCGGGTATTTGAACCGCAGGCCCAGCCCTGACCAACCCCTGCTCATTTCTCAGGCGTTCGTGGCGTTATTGCCTGTGCGCTCGGTGGGCGTGATGGGCGACCAGCGCACCTACCAGGAAGCCGCCGCGATCCGCGCCGTGACCACCGATGACTTCATGACTGCCGATTGGGCCCGCCTGCCGCACGAATTGCTGGCAAAGGTGGCCGGGCGCATCGTCAACGAAGTGGACGGCATCAACCGCGTGGTGTATGATATTACCAGCAAGCCGCCCGCGACCATCGAATGGGAGTAG
>CAZJMZ010000268.1:0-3987 GCA_964547115.1 uncultured Anaerolinea sp.
GTTGAGTCATGCACATGGATGCCATCCAGCCCGACACGTTCCTTGTAGAATCGGTGATAGAACGGCAGAATGCGTGTAAGATGTTGCGCGCGTGGGTTTTGCAATTGGCCGATGCCCGCCAGCACCGCCGCCGACATCACCACTTTTTCAGTGACATCCAATCCGATCATGGTGATGGGACAGTCGGCGCCAAAGACCACATCCGCCGCTTCGGGGTCGTTCCAGATGTTGGCTTCGGCGGCGGGAGATGCATTCCCGGCACCATAGGCGTTGCCGCCCATGAGCACGATCTCTTTGAGATTGTGCGCCAATTGTGGCTCGAGGGTGAGCGCCAGCGCAATATTGGTCAGGGGCGCCAAGGGCACGAGTGTTACTTCGCCCGGGGTCTGCATCACTTGCTCGATAATGAATTCGTGAGCCTTTTGTCCAATGGCGCGTGTGACGGGCACCGGCAGGTTTGCGCCGCCCTGACCATCCGCACCGTGCACAAAATCTGCCGGGCCGTGGAAGTCCGTCACAAGTGGGCGGTGTGCTCCTTCGGCCACGGGGATATCTGTCCGTTCGGCGATCTCGAGCAGGCGCAGGGCGTTGGTTGTGCAGGTGGGGGTGTGGGCGTTGCCAAAGACCGTGGTGAGGCCGAGCAGTTCCAATTCAGGGGAATGAAGCGCATAGAAGATGGCCATGGCATCGTCGATGCCGGGGTCCGTGTCGATGATGATTTTGCGGGGCATGAGGCTGTTGATTCTCCAGGGGGTGGGGTTGGTCAAGTGTACCGTGAATCTGGCGGCCGCTCTAAAATACCGGCTTGCGTTTTTCAACGAAAGCCTGCAAGCCTTCGCGACCTTGCGGATGGCGGGCGCACGCGCTGATGCCGAGCCGTTCCAATTCGAGTTGTGTCTCCAACGAATGTTGCAGCGACTCGTTCAACAGCCGCTTTGACCATGCGAATGAATGGGTCGCCGACCGGGCCAGGCGCTCCAGCATGAGGCGCGCTTCGCTGACAACCGAATCGTCTGCCGCCACCTGCGTGACCAATCCCCACTCCTGAGCCCTGGCTGCAGAGATCGGTTCATCGAATGCGGCGATCTCCATGGCCCGGGCCACTCCAACCAGCCGTGGCAGCGCAAAGGTTCCGCCGCCATCGATGCTCAAGCCATTGGAGGTATAGCCCTGCTTTAATACGGCCGACTCGCCCATCACCCGAAAATCGCAAGCCAATGCCAGTGAGAAACCACCGCCCGCCGCAACGCCATTGATGGCCGCCACAACCGGTTTGCTCATTCTGCGGATCTCGAGGATGGCCAGATGGAATTGCGGCGCCAGGCGGTGCAGTGTGGCGCCCGCATCTTCAACCTGTTGGCTGATCCACTTGAGGTCGCCGCCGGAACAAAAGGCTTTGCCGTTACCGGTGATCAAGACCCCTTTTACAGCTTCATCAAGCGCGGCTCCGGCCAGCGCATCACTCAGTGCCACCATCAGGTCCAGGTTGAGGGCGTTGTAGGCTTCGGGACGATTCAGGGTGATCTCAAAGATCGCTTCGTGCAGTTGGGTGAGAACAGGAGTGGACATAGTGTTCCTTATGAAAATAAAAAGCGACAACCAGATGTTGATTGTCGCCTTGCCCGGTACGGGTTATCTAGCCTGAGCCCTGGCTTGTTCACGGACCTGCATCCAAAAAGGCAGTGCCGCTTCTTCAGGCAGGCCGTGCCAGCGAATCGCGTCAGCTTCGGTGTGAAAGATGCCGGTATCCAGGGAAGTCTCATGCATGATCAATTTTATGGCGTCATTCAGCAGTTTAAGCCCTGTGCTATGTGAGACGACCGCCGTGCGGCCCACCTCCTGCCCGCGTTGCTTTGATTCGTTGAATTTCTGGGTGACCAGTTTGAAATCGCCCGGATAGACCTCAAACGCACACAGCGTAACATCAATAATGATCCTCATGCGCGGACGCAGCCGCGAATCGCCTGCAACTTCATCGCCTGTATTGAAGAAGTCTTTTGCATTGACCGTTCCGGCACCCACGTAAACGACGAGATTTAATTCTTCAGATATATCATAGTGAAATGGCATGTGCTTCCTGGGTGCAAAATGCAAGGGTTCTTAATTGCCTGCCGGTTTGAGCAAAGCGCGAATACGCCGATACAACTCGTCGATGTGAAAAGGCTTGGTGAGGTAGTCGTTGGCTCCGGAACTCACGGCGATCTTCTTGTTATCTTCATCGTTCAAAGCCGTGACGATCAGGATCGGTGTGGTATGAAAGAGCGGGTTACCCCTGAGTTTGCGGCACAACTGGAACCCGTCGATGCCGGGCATCATCAGGTCGATGATGAATAAGTCGGGTTCGATCAGGTGCGCCATTTCAATGGCGGCCACGCTCTGATTGACGGTGGTCGGCTCGAAGCCTGCCGCCCTGAGCATGGTTTTGTAGAGGTTGGTGAAGTCTTCGTCGTCGTCAACGACCATGATCTTTGCCATGTGTGGGTCATCCTTGATATTGAAAAGATTATCCGGCCATCAACGTGTCTACGGCCGCGGCCAGTTCGCGCAGGTTGCTCACCTTGAGCACATTATCGCACAGGGGCGCGTATTTTGGCATATCGCTGTCGCCGTGCCACATGGTTGGGGGCTCAGGATTCAGCCAGATGGTACGCGCGGAGCGGCGGGCCATCGTGGAGAAAATATCGAGACGGGGATCGTAATAGTTGTTGCGTCCGTCGCCCACAATGAGCAACGTCGTCCCGCCGTTCAGGGTGTCCATGAATTCGTCGTTGAAGTTTTGCAGCGACCAGCCAAGGTCGGTGTTGTAATGCCCGCTGGGCATGCGCCACAGTACAGATTGGATCGCTTCATCAGCATTTGCGCCGCTGAAATCTTCAGAGATGTATTCAAGATGGTCAATGAATGCGAAGGCATGGGTCTTACGCACCTGTCCTTGCAGTGCAAATAAAAAGCTCAGCATCAGCTCGGAACAGAACCGCATGGATGTGCTGACATCGCAAATGACCACGATCTTCGGTTTGCGAGTGCGGTCTTTATGCTTGATCTCCATTGGCACACCATGATATTTCAAGTTCGCGCGGATGGTCGCCTTCGGGTCCATCTGCCCGCTTTTGGCACGCTTTTGCCGCAGGGCAATGCGTGTGCGCAGGATGGCGGCGAGTTTTTTTACTTCGTTTTGCAGAACCTTTTTATCGGTGTCGTTCAGCGCCTGGAACGGGCGGTTCATCAAGTTGTCAATATTTTCGCCGCGCGGCTTTTCGCTTAGATTCTCGGCAATGCGCTCACCGGCGTATTGTTCGAGCTGTTGTTGCAGCCCCTGCATGTTTTGCTGGATCATTTGCCGCATCTGTTCGACCTTGTCGCGGCTCATGCCCATCTCTTTCAGTTGCTCCAGCAACTCCTTCAGTGCCTCACGGACTTCGGGGAATGCCAGCGCGCGTTGCATGCGTTGCGCCATCCAATTCTGATAACGGAGGTCGTCCACCTGATTCAAACCGACCATGTTCCCCAACGCCTCCAACTCTTCTCTGGAGAGTTGCTCGCCACTCATCAGTCTTTGCATCCGCTGACGGAGCTTCCCGGCGAACTGTTGCATTGCCTCAGCCCACATTTTTGCCTCTTCCGGCGTCATCTCATCAGTGGGGTTTCCGCCCATTGAAGGGGGCGGATTCCCGGAGCCGAAGAAAAGCGGAAAGAGTTGGTCGAACGTGGGCAGGTCTTTTACATCCTTGATCAGGGTGGTGCGTAACGACAGGCGAAACTCTTCACGGTCCTGAATACCCATCAGGTCCACAGCCGAGAAGGCCTCTGCTGACTCGGCCAGTGACACGCGTACGCCGCTGGCGCGCAAGGCTGAGATGAGTTGTAAGATGCGGGATTCCATAGTTTCGTTCCTTGGAGCAGGGCGATGTATTATTCTCGCTAATTCGCCAATTCTTTCATCAACTCTTCGTAGGAGTTCAATCCGATTTTTGGAGCTAGTTCACG
>CAZJMZ010000269.1:0-3973 GCA_964547115.1 uncultured Anaerolinea sp.
GAATCGTCAACAAAACAGACCGTAGACGCTCAAGTTTCCTCCGGCCGTCCACGGTCTGGGGCGGATTGTACGCCAGGCCGCGGGTCGAGTCAATTTGCCCCCCAACCTTTTCAGGTATCATGAGATAGATAGAGTGGATGATGTTGGACGAAAAAGAAGCGATTCGACGATTAAAACGCGGCGATATCGGCGGGCTGGAAGCCCTGGTCAGCCGGTATCAGGTGAAGGCGGTGCGCACCGCTTATCTCATCACGCGTGACCCCGCCCTGGCCGAGGACGTGGTGCAGGATTGCTTTGTCCGGGCCTTTCACTCCATCAGCGGGTTTGATATATCCCGCCCGTTCGAGCCGTGGTTCATGCGGAGCGTGGTCAATGCTGCGGTGAAGAGTCTGCAACGGTCGGCGCGGCAGGTGGAGGTGGGGGACGATGCGGACGAGTCCATTTTTGCAGAATTGGCCCGGCAAGTCGAGTCGGTCGAGATGCAAGTGGAGTCCAGCGAGATCCAGGAACAACTCTGGGATGCCATGCAAAGGCTTTCACCGCGCCAACGGGCGGTGATCGTGCAGCGTTATTTTTTGGAAATGAGCGAAAAGGAAATGGCGGAGGCGGGCGGCTCTTCGGTGGGCACGGTGAAATGGATGCTGAACGCAGCCCGTGAACGCTTGCGCAGCCTGCTGGGAAGGAGCGAGAGATGAAAGAGAAGCGCATGCAAACCGCGCTGGATCGCATCGCTCAGCGTGGCATTCCGGAGAATACTGACCTGTGGCCCGGCATTGCGGCCCGGCTTGAAAGGAAATCTCCGATGTCTGTTTTACGTACCCGTCCTATCAGGGCGTTGCTGCTGGTGTTGTTGATGCTGTTGCTGTTGACCGGCGTGGCGTATGCCATTGGCCGTTCGCTGGGCTACATACCCGGCATTGGGCTGGTGGATGCCGGTGCGCCGATCCGTGTGCTGACGGAACCGGTTGTGCAAACCCGTGATGACATCACGGTCACGGTGAGTGAGGCGGTTCTGACCTCCAGCAGAACGGTGATCGTGTTCACCGTGGAAAATATTCCACAGGAAAAACTTTCACGGGATGTGGCCGTACCCGGTTGCGGCATGAACGCTGGCGACCAGGTGCGATTGATATCAGCAGACGGCACCGAGCTGAGGTCGCTGGGTGGCGAAAGCGGAGGCTGGGGTGCCGGATATCGGTCGACCTATTCGTTCGCTCCACTAAGTGCCGAGGTGGATGCTGCCACGCTCGTCATTCCCTGCCTGGAAGGCTCGTTGCCGGGCACTTTGCCTGAGCAGTGGGAACTCGCTTTGCGCTTCATGCCCGCACCCCCTGAGTTGACCGTGATTCCCGTTACCGAGGTCACTCCGGTGCAGGCCGCTCCTGGTTCAGGTCCGCTGGTGATCGAGCGCACGGTCGAAACCGATAAAGGGTATTTGTTGGTGGGTTCGTTCAACTCCAATGGGCTGCCGGCGGGCGCGCAAGCCATGGATTTTTCGACCTTCCCCACCATGACCGATGCCAATGGGCGGGAAGTGCTCTATGATTTTGCCAGCCAGCAATTGGATGGTCAGACCGTGAGTCCGGCGCCGGGTTCCTTCCCGTGGGCCTTCGAAGTGCTTGGCAAACAACAAGCCTGGCCGCTGACCATCACCGTCAGCGCGGTGGCGGCTGTGTATCCGCAGGAGCAGGCCCGGTTTGTGTTTGACGCGGGCGCGAGTCCGCAAGAGGGCCAGGCCTGGGAGCTGGATCAAGAACTGCGCCTGGCCGGGGCTACGGTGCGCGTCATCAAAGCCTACCGCACAGCCGATGGTTATGGTTTTGACTTTACCAGTGACACGTTCTTCCACGGCGTCAGCCTATGGATCGGCAATTCCATGCCCGGCCCCACGGGCATGCAAGACCCGCAACACTTTAGCGCGTTCGTCCGCTTCGAGGGGGAGGTCCCCTCCGGCAAGTTGGAGGTGCAGGTAACGAACCCGGTGCTTTCGATCTCCGGGACGTGGCAGACCCAATGGCAACCGGATGTCTCTGCACTGGAAGCTACCCCCACGCCGACAACGCCGACTCAGACCTGCCTTACAGCTGACTCGTGGCAAGCGGCGCTCGCCAACCCCCAACCCATCCCTGCCGAGTTGAGCACGATCCGCGTGCTGGCGTATGGCCCGCTCAGCGACGATTATCTCAACTACGATAACTATGGCATTTTCTTTACCCGTCTTGATGGCACCAATAAACAGACCGTGAACCAGTATGTATACCCGGCGCTCTCGCCTGATTTCCATTATCTTGTCTTTGGCGCTGAAAACGGACTCAACCTGATCGACCTGACCAACGGCACACAGACGCTCATTCCCAACACCAATTCGTCCGATACCTTCCCGGTCTGGTCGCCGGATGGCAAACGCCTGGCCTTCTCGCGTGGCGATGAGTTGAACCTGTATGTGATCGATCTGGACGGCAACAACCTGCGCCGCGTCACCACGGAGAACGGCGATGAGCAACTGGTGGCCTGGACCGCCGATGGCGGCGGGTTGTATTACGGCATGCGGGGCGCAGGCGGGCTCACCCTGCATATCGTTGCAGTGGAGAGTGGCGTGGTCACAGACCTGTTCAGTGTGGCCAATGTGCGTGCCTACAACGACTTCAACCTGTCACCTGATGGAGCACGTTTCGCCTTCCATACCCGTGAGAACTTTTCCAACGCGATCTACACTTCCAATGTCGATGGCTCAGACCGCAGACTGATCGCTCAAATGGGCAATTGGGTCGTCACTTCACCTTTCTGGTTGCCGGGCGGCGAATGGCTGGTGATCGTGATCAAGCCCACCGACCTGCCGGACCAACCCTCCGAGCTGGCGCTGGTCAACGTGCAGGATTGTCGCGTCATCCCGCTCGCGTGGCGCGCAGAGATGCTCTCCGGTTGGATTCCGTGATACCATGCTGAGACAATGGCAAAACGCATTCTGTTTGCATGGCTGGTAACCAGCCTGTTGACCGCCTGCCTCACCATCCGTCCGGATGAAACACAAGTTACCCCAGCCCCGGCCTTCATCACTGCCACGCTTCCGCCGGCCAAGGCCGAGCTGCTCTCTGTTACTCCAACCGCCCTACCACCTATCAACACCAGCGCGCCGGTGCTGACGGTCACACTCCCTGCCAACTGCACCACCAGCGCCATCCTGCTGCGCGATGTCACCATTCCCGACGATACCCGCTTGCAGGCCGGTGAAACTTTTACCAAAACCTGGGAATTCCAAAACACCGGGACGTGCCCATGGACGGGCTACACCATCCGCTTTGCCAATGGCGACGCCATGAACGCGCCTCCCTCCACCCCGCTGCCTGATACGCCTCCGCAAGGCATTGTCCAGATCTCGGTGCCGTTGACCGCCCCCACTGCTGACGGTCGTTACACTGGTCACTTCTCCCTGATCAACGCCAGCGGTGAGACCGTGCCCATTGGCACGCAAGCCACCTTCTGGGTGCGCATCCTCGTTGGGGCAGGGTCAAACACCACGACCTCCACAGGGTCCGGCTCCATCGCCACCCCCTCCGGGAATTGCACCTTCGGCGGCAACGCGGGGTACCTCAGCGAGATCGTCACCTTGATCAATACGGCCCGGGCCAATGCAGGCCTGCCTGCCCTGACCGTCAGTGACCAGCTTTCAGCCTTCGCGCAACATCATGCCGAAGATATGGCCTACAACAACTTCCTCAGCCACGATGGCTCCGATGGTTCTTTTAGCGCAAGAATGCAAAACTCCGGGTTTGGCGTGTTTAGCGAGATCCTGGCGATCGGCACACCTCAAAACGCCATCGAACAATGGCAAAGGGACGAACACTGGGATTTTGTGCTCAACCCCGGCGCAACCCTGATCGGCGCCGGATATGCCTATAACTCCTGTAGTAATTACGGCGGATACTTCACCATAGACTTTCAGTAGACAGTAAAAACAAACGGAGAGTCGCGT
>CAZJMZ010000270.1:0-3967 GCA_964547115.1 uncultured Anaerolinea sp.
TCCCCGCACCGCGGACGAAGGCGGTGATGCGCCCGCGGTTGGTGGAAAAATTGAATGAGGGTTTACAGCGCAAGTTGACCCTGGTCTCTGCGCCCGCAGGGTTTGGGAAAACAACTTTAGTCAGTGAATGGTTGGGGGAAGTGGCTTTGCCGATCGCCTGGCTCTCTTTAGATGAAAACGACCATGATCTGACGCGTTTTCTCACGTATTTGGTCTCTGCATTACAAACCATTGATAGTGGCATTGGCGAAAACGTGCTCGGTGCGTTGCAATCGCATCAGCCTCCCGCAGTGGACGCTCTGTTGACGGCGCTGCTCAACGACCTTGAATCCGTCTCACAGGATTTCATTCTGGTGCTGGATGATTATCACGAAGTAGATTCCAAACATGTGGACGACGCCCTGCTCTTTTTGGTGGAGTACCTGCCGCCGCAGATGCATCTGGTGATCGCTTCGCGTGAAGACCCGCCCTTGCCGTTGGCTCGTCTACGGGTGAAGGGTCAATTGACTGAATTGCGAACAGCCGATTTGCGCTTCACCGCGCAGGAGGCGGCTGACTTTCTCAATCAGGTCATGGGGCTTGAACTTTCAGCACAGGATGTTGCGATGCTGGAAGCCCGCACCGAAGGCTGGGTGGCAGGCCTGCAATTGGCGGCGCTCTCGATGCAGGGACATGCCGACATGGCAGGCTTTATCCAATCGTTCACAGGGGCGCATCGTTTTGTGCTGGACTATTTGCTGGAAGAAGTGCTGCGCAGGCAGCCGCAAGATGTTCAACAATTCTTATTACGCACCTCGATACTCGAGCGATTGAACAGCGCTTTATGTGATGCGGTGCTGGCCAATGAAGGGACCTCCAGTCAGGGCCGGTTGGAAGAACTGGAACGCGCCAACCTGTTCATCGTTCCGCTCGATGGGGAGCGGCGTTGGTATCGCTATCATCACTTGTTCGGGGATCTGTTGCGTCAGCGGTTGGGGCAGAGTGTTGACTCTGGTGAAGAGGCAGAGTTGCATCTGCGCGCCAGCGCCTGGTTCGAGCAGAACGGCGAGATGGCGGAGGCCTTTCGACATGCCCTGTCTGCCAAAGACCAGAACCGCGCGGCGGAGGTGGCCGAACGGGCGTGGCTCGGCATGGATGAAAGCTTCCAGTCGGGGCAGTGGCTGGGGTGGACGAAGCAACTGGCGGGGGGCGTGAAGCGTTTGCGCCCCGTGCTATGTGTGCAGATCGCCTGGGCCTATATGGATGCGGGCAATGTCGCCGAAAGCGAAGCCTTTTTGCAGGAAGCAGAACGGTGTTTGCGCGAGTCGCCGCAGGCAATGATCGTCGTCGAAGAGACTCAATTCAAGACTCTGCCTGCCCGCATGGCGATCGCGCGCGCCTATAATGCGTTGACGAGCGGCGAGAGCGCTGCGGCGGTCACGTTTGGGCGGGAGGCGCTGCAACTGATCCCCGCCGAGAATCCATTCATGCAGGCGCAGGCGACGTCGTTGTTGTCGGGCGCCTATTGGGCGAACGGCGAATTGACCGCGGCGTATGCGGCGATGAATCATTGGGCCGAGCAGGCGCGCATGGCGGGCAATCTTGTGTTTGCCGTCATGACCGCCTCAGGCCTGGCGGATATCTTGCTGGCGCAGGGGCGTTTGCGCGACGCCAGGCAAACATATGAAAGCACCCTGCTGCTCGCCGCAGAATTCGGCGCCCAGATTGAACGCTTCACCGCGCATCATCATTTGGGGTTGGCGTTGTTGCTGAACGAGATGCTCAGCGCTGAAGTGGAGGGTCATCTGCAACGCAGTTTGGAGTTGGGGCAGGCTGTCACGATTGCTGATTGGACCTATCGCCGCAATCTTGCGCAGGCGCGTTTGAAAGAATCGGCGGGTGACTTCGAAGCCGCGCTGTATTTTTTTGATGAAGCCGAACGAACGTATGTGAAAACACCCATCCCGTTGACGCATCCGGTGAGTGCGCTCAAGGCGCGGGTGTGGCTCAAGCAAGGTCAACTCGCCAGGGCGCAGGAATGGGCACAGAAATTTTCAGCAGACGATGCGTTGAGTTTTCTGCGCGAGTTCGAGCACATCACCTTCGCGCGCGTCTTGCTTGCCGCAAAAGATGTGAAAAATGCCTGGCGCTTTTTGGAACGTCTCCTGCAAGCGGCGGATGAGGGCCAACGGATCGGAAGCCTGATCGAGATCTTGATCCTGCAAGCGCTCACGCTTCACGCGCAGGGACAGCTGTCTCAGGCACTCCTCCCGCTCAAGCGGGCCGTGACCCTCGCTGAGGCGGAGGGCTTCGCCCGCATCTTTGATGAGGGCAAACCGATGCAGGAATTGCTGGCGAAGTTAAGCCTGACGCCCGAAGGCAGGGCGCATAAGGGTTATCTGCAAAAATTATCCGGCCTGTTTGATACACCCACGCCCAAGCCGCCCAGATCCCAGCCGTTGATCGACCCCCTGAGCGAGCGTGAACTCGAAGTGTTAACGCTGGTGGCACAGGGACTTTCCAATACCGAGATCAGCGAGAAACTGTTCCTTTCGCTCAGCACGGTCAAGGGGCATAACCTGCGCATCTTCAACAAACTCCAGGCCAAAAGCCGTACCGATGCAGTGGCCCGGGCACGCGAGTTGGGTTTAATAACGTAGCCACAAACGCTTCGCACACGGATTCGCACGGATTTTTACAAGAATCGTGAAATTTGTGGCTGAATCTCCGCTGAATCAGCCTCACCCCAAACCATACCCATATCAATACTTAAGTCTCTAAACGCCAGCCCTGCCTGACGTTATATTTTGGCGCATCGAAAGGCAGACATGGCTGAGCATCACACGATCTACCAAATCAAACTGGCTGGGCACATCGGTCCGCAGTGGGCGGATTGGTTCGATGGGCTGTCCATTACGCGGGAAGGCGGTCAAACGCTTCTCACCGGACCTGTGCCTGATCAGCCCGCCCTGTACGGTATCTTGAAAAAGGTCCGTGATCTCGGCGTGCCGTTGTTGTCTGTCAACATTCTCACCTTCTCTCCAAGGAGCAATTCCATGAAAGCCATTGTCAACACCCGTTACGGTTCACCCGATGTCCTGCAACTCAAGGAGATTGCGAAACCCGCCCCCAAAGATAATGAAGTGCTTGTCAAGATCCATGCCACGGCTGTCAACGCCGCGGACTGGCATTTGTTGAAGGCAGACCCGTTCCTCGTCCGCTTGCAGTTTGGGCTGTTCAGGCCCAGGCACACCATTCTCGGTGCGGATATTGCCGGGCGCGTCGAAGCGGTGGGACGGGATGTGAAGCAATTCAAAGTTGGCGATGAAGTCTTCGGCGACATCTCTGGCGCGGGCTGGGGCGGGTATGCGGAATATGTGTCAGTTAATGAAAATGTTTTAGTGCGGAAACCCGCCAACATCACATTTGAAGAAGCGGCGGCTGTCCCGATGGCGGCGGTCACGGCGTTGCTGGGACTCAAAGAAGGGCAAATCCAGCAGGGGCAAAAAGTTTTGATCAATGGTGCTTCGGGCGGTGTAGGGACCTTTGCCATTCAGATCGCCAAAGCCTTCGGCGCGGAAGTGACGGCGGTGTGTAGCACACGCAATATGGAGTTGGCGCGTTCGCTCGGTGCAGACCATGTCATTGATTACACCAGGGAGGATTTCACCAAGAGTGGCAGGCAATATGACCTGATCCTGGCCGCGAATGGTTACCACTCACTTGCAGAATATCAACGGGCCTTAAGCCCCAATGGGAAGTATGTGATGACCGGCGGCACAACCGCCCAAATGTTTGAAGTGCTACTGTTTGGAGGCATGAAATCAAAGGGCAATCAGAAGCTGGGCAATATTTTGGCAAAGCCCAACCAAAAAGATTTGGAGTTTGTCGCGGGCTTGCTGGCGGAGGGTAAAGTGAAGCCTGTCATCGCCAAGAGATTTCCGCTCGCACAAACTGCCGACGCCATCCGCTGCGTGGAAGAGGGGCA
>CAZJMZ010000271.1:0-3966 GCA_964547115.1 uncultured Anaerolinea sp.
GAATCGGCAGAGACGATCTCGCCGTTGAGTCGTTCCGCCAGTTGGATCGCAAGTTCCGTTTTGCCGACCGCCGTGGGACCGACGATCAGAATCAGAGGCTGTTTGGGCGACAAGTCAATCGAACCTTTCGCCCGTCTGTGTGATGCTGATGCCAGAGAGCATGGAGAGCGCTTTCTTCCAAGCCAGCGCCTCCTGGTCTGAGATGACCTCGGTGGTGTTGCGGTGGTCGTTCTTACGGATGACCTCAGCCATTTCGCCTTGCCGTGCTTCGAGTTTCTGACGAGTGAGGGTTAGCAGAAAGTCCACGTCGGCGGGTTTGGAGGTGCGCTCGAAGATTTGGGCAAGGTGCAGGAAGCAGAAGCCATCGGAGGCTTCGAGCGCGAGGCGCAGGGTTTCATTGTCCAATGACCGGCTGACCTGGATCACATTGGATTCTACGAACTCATCCCTGCGCGCGCAAACCGGGCATTGGCCTACACTGTCGTTCCCGCTGATGAATTTTCGCAGGCGTTTGGCCAGTTCGGCGGGTTTTCCGGCTGAGGCATTTTTCGGCAGTTCGCGCAGAACGACCTTGACCAGGTGTTCGTAGATGATGGCGTTGCCCAGCCCATCTGCGATGCGGGCGCTCAAGAGCAGGCGCGAATGTTCGCCGCAAAACCCGAGGCTTTTGGCGATGGCATCGCGCGTCTTCAGATCGTTGACGTTTTCGTAAAAGAGCGAACGCATATAACGGCGGACGGTCTGGGCGCCGAGGCGGCAAATGGGGCAACCAGGTTCTTTGCAGGCGTCGAGCAGGTCGTGATTGGAGAAAGAGGCCATGTGAGTGGTTTTCCTGATTCTAAAGGGCGTTCTCAAAATAAGTGATGTTGGGTTGTGTGCCGGGTTTGCCCTCGATGGCAATGACATCGATCTGCCAGCGTTCCAGATCGTGTTCTGCGGCGTAATGCTCGGCGGCGGCAAGCATGTGCTGGCGCTTGCGCGGCGTGATGGACTCTTCGGGCAGGCCCATTTTGTTGGAGGTGCGGGTCTTGACCTCCACAAAAATTGTTTGGCCCTTGTATCTGACTACGATGTCGATCTCGCCGTAGGGTGTGCGGAGGTTGCGCCCCAGTATCTCACAACCTTTGTTGGTGAGATATTGCACGGCGGTCTCTTCGCCCCACTGGCCGATATGCTGGTTGTGGGTCATTGCAGGAACTCTTCCAGAATGGCGCGCAGTTTTTCATCCAGTTTTTGTTTGATGGGTTTGGTATTCTGCTGGAGCCGGGCGTAATGCCCGAGCATGAGCTGTGTGGTGCGCTCAATGGAAAATTGCTCGGAGGCTTCGAGCGCGGCCAGGCCCATTTGTTTTTGCAGGGCACGGTCAAGCGACAGGATGGTGAGTTTGGCGGTGTAGGCGGCCAGGTCGTGGATGGAGAGCAGGCCGCTGGCGCCATCGCTGATCGAATCGCCGACGCCAGGGGAGTCGATGCCCACCACGGGCAGCCCGGCGGCCATGGCTTCGATGACCGAGAAGGGGTGCACTTCGGTCACCGAAGCGGTGGCGAAGATATCGCACATTGCCAGGTAGGCGGGCAGTTGGGCATAGGGGATCATTCCGGTAAAACGGACGCGCGACTCGATGCCCAGTGCACCGGGGAGGGCGCGCAGTTTTTCATCGTATTCTTTTTGCCCCGCGCCAAGGATCAGCAAATGTACGTTCGGTATGGCACGGGCCACACCGGCGAAGGCTTGCAGCAGGAACTCGAGATTTTTTTCAGGGGCAACGCGCCCCATGTAAACGAGCAGGGTGTCGTTTTCAGAATAGCCAAAGTCATGGCGCGGAAGCGGCTGGGCGTTTTGAAATGGCTTGAGGTTTGCGCCGTTGGGCACCACCTCCACATGGCTTGCCACTCCGTATTGGCGCAGCACTTTGGCCATGCCCTGTGAGGGCGAGATGACCAGGTCCACGGCGTCGCAGAAATCGGGCATGTAGGCTTGCAGCAGCCCGTTGCTGACCTCCTTGGGCATGAGCGGAACACGGGCCTGGGCGTACAGGTCGTAGCGGGTGTGGTTGGTGAAGACGATGGGGATCTGTTTACTGCGGCAATAGTGCAGGGCCAGGCGTCCGCTCAGGAAGGGGTGGTGGACGTGGACCACATCCATGCTTTGGAGCAGTTTTTTGGCGGCGGTGCGATAGCGCAGGCTGAGATAAAAGCCCGTGTCGGCCAGGGGCAGGCCCGGGCTAAGGATGACGCGCGGCTCTTCATCCACTATTTTGTCTGGTTCGCCAAAACTAAAGACATAGACCTCGTGCCCGAGCGCTTCCAATGCTTTTTTGTTCAGGTCGATGTAGTTGGTCACACCGCTGACGTAGGGTTTGTAGGCGTCGGCCATCATTCCAATGCGCATGGGTTAATCGTACAGGGAAGGGGGGCGAGAGTCAAGCGGGTGGCTATGATAGAATTTCGCCCATGACTGTCAAATTGATCATGCGTGATAAAGAATATGAAGTGAAGCCGGGTATGACCCTGCTGGATTCGTTGAAGAAGATCAATGTGCTGCCTGAGGCGGTGATCGCCACACGGGCGGGTGAGATGATCCTGGAGGATGAGATCTTGAAGGACGGCGACGTGGTGAAGTTGATCGCGGTGATCTCTGGAGGCAGCAATTGACAGCCGCTCTTAAGAGCGACTGTCAATTTGATGTGACTTATGAAATGTAAAAAATGTGGAGGCAAGGCCTCGGTCAATATTCGCCAGCATCGGTTGGCGTTGTGCAAGGAGCATTATCTCGAATGGATGCCCGAGCAGACCGAGCGCTTTATCAAAAAGTATGAGATGTTCACCCGCCACGAAAAGATCCTGGTGGCGGTTTCGGGCGGCAAGGACTCGCTTGGGTTGTGGGACATTCTGGTGCGGCTGGGGTATCAAGCCGACGGATTGTACCTGGGCTTGGGCATCGATGGCGGCATCAACTATTCGCACGAGTCGCAGCGACTGGCGCAAAAGTTTGCCGATGAGCACGGACTCAAACTCCACATCGTGGATATTCAAAAGGAATATGGCCAGCCGATCCCGGTGCTGGCCGAGCAGACCCATCGCGGGCATGGCAAACCGTGCGCCGTGTGTGGGCTGACGAAACGGCATGAGATGAATCGCATTGCCCGTGACCTGGGCTACGATGTGCTGGCGACCGGGCACAATCTCGACGATGAAGCCGCGGTGTTGTTCGGGAACACGCTGGCCTGGGCTTCAGACTTTCTGCTGCGGCAGGGACCGGTGCTGGCCGGGAGTGACGGGCTGGCACGGAAGGTGAAGCCGTTGTGTCGCTTCTATGAGCGCGAGTTAACGGCCTATTGCCTGGCAAGGGGTATCGAATATATTTATGAGGAATGCCCGTACGCCGAGGGGTCCAAGTCCATTTATTACAAGGAATTGCTCAACCAGCTCGAAGCGACACGCCCCGGCGCCAAGTTGATCTTCTACTTGAAGTTTCTCGAAGCCCGTCAGAGTGGAACGTTGTTCATCGAGAAGAATCTGGCGCAGGAGCATTTGCATCCCTGCACGAAGTGCGGTCAGCCCACCTCTGCGCCTGACCTGTGTTCGTTCTGCCGGATGATCGAGAAGGTGAATCAGGCTGTGCAGGGGTGAGGTTCTCTCGACCCTTTTACAAGAAATTATTTGGGCGGTGAGACCCCGCCCCTACGGATGACAAAATGCCCATCTCCACCGAAAACGCGGAACACTACATCTGGGGTGATATCAACGATGGCTGGCATCTGCTCAAACGCGATGACATGAGCATTATTCAAGAACGTGTGCCGCCGGGCGGCACGGAAGTGATGCATTATCACCGCAACGCCCGGCAGTTCTTTTATATTTTGAGTGGCAAAGCGACGATGGTCTTTGCTGACCATCAAGTGGTTCTGCAACCCGGCCAGGGACTCGAGATCCCGCCCCAGGTGCGGCACCAATTCAAGAATGA
>CAZJMZ010000272.1:0-3939 GCA_964547115.1 uncultured Anaerolinea sp.
TTCAAAATTCCGGTCATGTATGCGGTGTTGCTGGCGGTGCTGGTCAATGCGCTGAATATCACGTTGCCCACGCCGGTCATGCGCACCGTGACACTGGCTTCGGGTGCGACCGTGCCTTTGATGTTGATCCTGCTGGGGGTGGAGTTGGGGCGCATCGAACTTTCGAACCAGTGGCGGGCGGTGCAGATGAGCGTAGCGTTGCGCCTGCTCATTGCACCTGCATTGGCCTTGACCCTGGCGGTGCTGTTCGGCCTGCCGGTGGCCTCGCGCAACGCGGTGGTGACCCAGGCTTCCATGCCCACCATCGTCAGTTCGGCGGTGCTGGCAATGGAATATCAGCTCGATTCGAAACTGGTGACGACCATTATTTTCGTCAGCACCATCCTTAGTCCGCTCACATTGACGCCGCTGCTGGTCTACCTGGGGGCGCACGGATGAAACGTTCGATGGCGATGCGTTGGTGCGGCCTCCTGCTGGCCGGGGTGTTGGCGACCGGCCTGTTGCAACCGGGGCAGGCTCGGGCGCAGGGCGGAAGCGCGGTCGAGTCGGTGGCGGTGTATGAGTTTGGGCGCCAGATCACGTTCGCGGCGCAGGTGCAGTCCACGGTCCCGGTGCAACAGGCGACGCTGGTCATCATCGATCAAGCGCAGGGGGTGTCACATGTGCGCCCGGTCTCGTTTACCGCAGGTCGTTCGGAATTCATCTTCGATACGCAACAGAACAAGGTGCGGCCGTTCTCACAGGTCAGTTGGTATTATCAACTGACCTTCACCGATGGCACCACCGTGCAAAGCCCGCCACAAACGCTGCGCTATGCAGATAACCGCTTCACCTGGCAAACCGTGGAGGCGGGCACGCTGCGCCTGTATTGGGCGCAGGGCGATGCGGCCTTTGGACAGGCGGCGCTCAATGCGGCGCTCACCGGTTTGCAAACCATC
Source organism: uncultured Anaerolinea sp. (assembly GCA_964547115.1). Taxonomy (GTDB): domain Bacteria; phylum Chloroflexota; class Anaerolineae; order Anaerolineales; family Villigracilaceae; genus Defluviilinea. The sequence goes on from CAZJMZ010000272.1 coordinate 939, forward strand.
GGCGCGCTCGTGCCCGCGAACCTCGACCAGCCCATCGAACTCTACCTTTATCCGCAGCAAAGCGATATTGCCTTCCTCGCGGGCGAAGCCTGGGAGGCCGGGCGCGCCTACCCCGACCTGGGCGTGGCATTGGCGGTCGCCGAATTCGATTCGAATCAAAGCGTCACGCTCGAGCGGCGCATCCCGCATGAACTCATGCACATCCTGTTGTATCGCCAGTTGGGCACGGGCTACCAAAACCTGCCGGTCTGGTTGAACGAAGGCCTGGCGACGCTGGCCGAAACCAACCCGACACCCGACTATGAACGCGCCCTGCAGGACGCCTCGGCACGTAACGCCCTCATCCCTCTGCGCGACTTGTGCGCCTCCTTCCCAGCCGAGCCTGCTACAGCGTTTCTGGCCTATGCCCAGGCCCGATCCTTTACCACCTACCTGCGCGATACGTACGGCGCGCCCGCTTTGCTGAACCTGGCGCGTGCCTACGCCACCGGCATGGACTGTGATGCCGGAGTGCAAGGCGTGTTGGGGTTGTCGCTGGCCGAACTCGATGCGAACTGGCGCACACAGGCCCTGGGACAAAATGCGCTCGGTGCGGCGCTTGGCAACATCATGCCTTACCTCATCCTGCTGCTGGTCTTGATCGGCGTACCGTTGCTGGCCGGGGCGGGGAAAAAGAAATAAGCAACCTTTCGTTCTCAGGAGTCTGTATGGACCAACAACCCGTTCAACCTGTCCGTGTGCATATCTGGGTGCAGGGCCGTGTGCAAGGCGTGGGCTTTCGCGCCCATGTGGAATCCGGTGCGCGCCAGTTGGGTGTCACCGGCTGGGTGCGGAACGTGGGTTGGGATACGGTCGAGGCCGTGGCAGAAGGCGGGAAAGCCAGCGTGGAGCGTTTCATCGAAGTGGTGAAACAGGGTCCGCGCATGGCGCGAGTCGATGAAGCCAAAGTGGAGTGGGAAACACCCACCGGGGAATTCACCGGGTTTGGGGTGAAGTGGGGGTAGCCCACGCCGACTCTATTCGTTCAAGAAGGCCAGCATTTCTTCAAAGACCAGGTCTGCCTGTGCGATGAAGCAGTAATGATGGCCGTTGGGGATCTCGACGATCTTCGCATGTGGGAAGCGGCCCTGAAACTCAGCGATCACCGACTTGAAAAAAGGCTGCCTGACATTCTGAAAGAATTCATCGAAGGCAGCCCTTTGTTCGGGGGTGTATGCGGACAGGTTGCGTTTGCCCAGCGCAAAAAATGCGAGCATCGGGATCCTGGCCGTCATGGTCTTGGGTGCGTAACCCGCGACCAGGTTTTGGTTTAGCTGGGTTTCGACCAATGGGGACATTTTATCCACGACCACCCCGGCCTCATTGACCGTTACGTTGTGTGAAATTTCCTCATCCCACACTTCGTTCCAGATATCGGCAAAATCGGGGAAATCTCTTTTCATGTCGGCAATGTATTCTGCGATGGAGTGCGGAGTGCTCTCGGGTGTTTCGATCACCACATTCCTGAGCGGGTTTTTCTCCTGGAGTACTTGATGCCCGCGGCGGTCGTCCAGCGCATCGAGATAGACCAGCTTCTCGACCCGGTTCGGGTGGGTGGCGGCAAAATGCGTCAGCTCCACCCCGGCCAGCGAGTGACCGGCCAGGATGGCCTTTTCGATGTGCAATGCGTCCATGAACTGGCGGATATCTTCGACGAGCGTATCGGGGTCGTAGCCAGTTGTCGGGGAGTCTGAATCGCCGTGTCCGCGCCGGGTGAGGGCCAGCACGCGGAATTGGTCGCTGAAGCGCGGAGCAAGCCCGCTGAAGATGTAGGCCGAGGAGCCCAGGCCTGTGAGAAAGATCAGGGCCGGGCCCTGCCCGCCCCAATCGAGATAGTGCAGGCGGATCCCGTTCACGTGAACAAAGCCACTTTGAGGTTGAAGCGTTTTCATGAATTCCTTTTGTGTGTAATGGTTGGCGCCCTGCGCTGACGGGGAATCAAAAACCGCAGGGTTGGGCAACGCCTGCGGTTGAATACGTCAAGACAGCGATCGAGAATCGTTGTTTATGAACGGTCAAGGCGAGGCACGCCCATGGATAAGGTCTGCTGAATGGTTTGCATTGTATGCGTGCCTCCTTTCTGATGTGGGATGATGCAGGGTATTGTATGAGAGATGCAGGGGATGGTCAAGGAGATCTCAACGGATCTCGAGCCGGAGGGAAATGGTCTGGCCTTCTTCCAGTTTTTCGGCGAGTTGCGCGCTCTTGCGGATGGGCACCAGATAGCGTCCGTCTTTCGGGAACAGCGAGGTGGTCCATTCGGTCTTGCCGACTTTGACATGCACAGGTATGACGCCCCAGCCATACGTCACCAGTTGCGAGACGGCTTTGATGGCGGCGCTTTCCTTTTCAGGGACGGCGACAAAAAGATAGGGGGCGGGTCCGCGCCAGTAAAAGATCACACCTTTGAACTTGAAGAGCATGAGCGCCAGTATATCAGGATGTTGCCGGAGGCGAGCCGCTCACTGACCAGACCTGGATACCCTGGCTTGAAACCGTTCGGGGTATGCGGCCTGATAGCCCCAAACATCGAGCTCCGGCAGGCGGATGCCATGGTGGTGAAGCGCGGTTGTGATATCGGTCCGGTGGGCGATGCCATGATACACCACCGACATGAAAATGAGGCGCGCCTGGTAATCGAACGTCCAGCCTTGTCCTTCTTCGTGCACGTTGCGGGTCGCGGGTACATGCTGCAGGGTGTCTAACAGCGCGGTGTGTAATGCAGATTCGTACTCCGCCATTTGTGCCAGCCCCGGATCGGACTCCCACTGAAAGCCTGGTTCTGGATGGCGGCCGTGGATCCGTTTCAAAAAACTGCCCTCGGCCTTCAGAATATGGGCGAACGTGGCGCGGATCGACCCATAGGCGCCGGGGATGTTGGTGGTAACGAGCTCTTCACTGAGGCCCAGGCAGATCTTCAGCAGTTCTTGATTGGCCCAATGGTTGTAGAGAAAGAGTTCCA
>CAZJMZ010000273.1:0-3923 GCA_964547115.1 uncultured Anaerolinea sp.
GGAGGCACATAGATGACCAGGTCTTTGCCTGCGCGGCCCGACATTTGCGAAGGCCCGCCTTTGATGCCATCCTCCGCCTTGAATTTTTGATTTTGCCGGAACGATGAAAGCGTGTTGAGCGTGGTCTTCACTTCGAAGACCAGGTCGCCGCCTTTCCCCCCATCGCCGCCATCCGGCCCGCCCATGGGCATGAATTTTTCACGGCGGAAATGCACCATGCCATCGCCGCCTTTACCAGACCGTACGTGAATTTCAACTTGATCGGTGAACATTTAGTTTTGTGTCAACTTCCATGCGCCGGGCAACAGGGCCGCGGCCAGCATCAACTTCAACGCATCGCCCAGCAGGAATGGGACGACACCCAACGCAACGGCCTGCTCCACACTGCCCAGCACGACCGACAGCCAAACCGCGCCACAGACATAAATGATGACAGTGCCCACCAGGAAGGGGATGACTGACGTGCGGACGCTTCGCTCCAACCCCTGTTCTGCCAGCCAGCCCACAGCATACGCCGCCCCGACAAAACCCACCAGATACCCTGCCGTGGCGCCGGTGAGAATGCCGAGCCCGGATGCGCCGCCTGCAAAGAACGGCAAGCCTAACCCGCCTTCTGCCAGATACAGCGCCAGTGCAGCCGCGCCGCGCTTTGACCCCAGCAGTGCACCGACCAGCAATACGCCCAACGTCTGCCCGGTGATGGGGACCGGGGTGAAGGGCAGGGGAATCTCAATTTGTGCCAATAACGCGACGAACAAACTGCCCATAATGATGAGGAACAAACCGCGCACCCAATCCGTTGTTCGAGGAAAGTAACGGCTGGAGAGCGTAGGTGCAAGAGTGGTCATATGGTTCTAGACATGTCCTTTTCTGAAAATTTTGACGATATGTATTATAAGCGAGTGTGGCGGAGAACTTCCCGCTGGTTTTTTATTTCGGGTAAGATTGTGTCAGGGTCAATATGCATAAAAACTCCCATGTTCTGACATTTTTCCTGAGCGTCATGCTCCTGGGGTTGTGGATGACCGCCCCTCGTGTCCAATCTGTCCATGCGCAAGAATTGGATACTCCCACACCGGAGCTGGTTGCGACCTCCCAGCCTGTTCCGTCACCTGCTGATGTGATTAACGCTGTCAACAATCTGCGTGCCGCCAGCGGACTCAACGTCCTGGCGGTTCACCCCGTGTTGATGGAAGTTGCGGCTTTGCAGGCCAATGCACTTGCCGCCTCAGAAGGCTCAGTGGGGCATCAACGTCCCTGCGGCATGACGCTGGGCCAGCAACTGCTCACGATGGGCTACCCGTTATGGGGCGACCTCTCACAAGATGGCTACCGTTCGGAGAATTGGGTGGCGGCCGGGACGATGGAACAGATCATGGGCTTTTGGCAAAGCGATGCTGAGCACATGAACACGATGGTCTCTGATTTCCGCAGCGATATTGGCGCGGCAGTGGCTGTCAGCGATCAGATCTATGTGGTGCTCGAAACTGCTCTTAGCACACCCACCAAACGCATGCAAATCACGGCTTTCGATATCCTCACTGGCGTTCCCGTGACGCAGACGGTGTGCGCAGGGTACTACGACGGTAGCATCTCACAATATTCCGTGCCGGTGGCAGTGAGCACTGCCCGCCCCGATGGGGATGTGGTGCATGAAGTGCAATATGGCCAAACGCTCTGGACTCTGGCTGACCTGTATCACGTGCATGTGGAAGATATCAAACGGCTCAATGGCCTTGTTGACGATAACATCATCCCTGGTTGGAAGTTGCTCATTCAAAAAGGCGCCACCCAGCCTGCACCGGTGACTATGACTTCTGCTGTGTCGGCCTTGGCCAGCAGAACCGCCTACCCAACAGCCCTGCCTTACTACACCGCCACACCCGGTGTCACGGTCACTGCACTTCCGGTGGCGCTCGCAGAAACATTCAAGCAAAACAGCACAGTTGTGGCCGCCTTGGTGATCGCCTTTGCTGTCATGGTGGCCGGGGTCATTGGTTTTGGTAGGCGGCGGGAAGTGTAAAGTAAAAGGTCGAGCCTTTGCCGGGGCCTTCTGACTCAACCCAGATGCGTCCGCCATGAGTTTCGATAATACGCTTGACCAGCGCCAGCCCAATGCCCGTGCCTTCTGTATTGCGATTCAGTTTGTCGAACAGGCCGAAGACGCGGGTCAGATGTTCGGGAGCAATGCCCATGCCGTTATCGCGGACAAAAAGAAGCGGCTCGCCATCCCGCTGTGTTTGCCCAACCCAAATGTGTGGCTCGGGTTGATCGCCCATGAACTTGACCGCGTTATCGATCAGGTTTTGGTAGACCTGTGTGAGGCGGGTGCGGTCACACGAAATCATCGGTAAACCCGGTTCCACCTCTACGGTCACATGGCGATTTTCCAATCGCCCTGCGGTGAGATTGACTGCATCCTGCACCACTGCTTCCGCTGCCACCACCTGCACCGGATTCAGGATCCGGCCAATGCGCGAAAGTTCAAGCAGATTATCGAGCAAGTGCTGCATTTTGTCTGCGGCATTTAAAATGTAATCGACATCTTGTTTGACACGTTCAGAGCGGTTGGCTGCCAGGTCTTTTTCCAGATAGTCCAGGAATCCACGGATCGTGATCAAGGGTGTTTTTAGGTCGTGTGAAACGGTGTAGGTATAACGCTCAAGTTCGCCATTCTTGGCTTGCAACTCGGACACGAAGCGCTCCCGTTCCATCTGGATATTTTTATCGGCAGTCACATCGCGAACAATACTGCCAAAGCGATGCCTGCCATGATAAGGAATGGTAAAAATGGTGGTTTGAATATGCCGTATTTGTTGGTTGGGCATTTCCATCACGCCCTCCACGGTAGTGTTGGCCCATTTGGATGTGCCGGTGCGGGCTACTTCTTCCACGGTGGCACGTATCGCCTCCAGCACTTCCGGGCGTTGCCAGACCTTGGGCATGCGGCTTTGTTGGATATCCCATACGCTTCGCCCTGCCAATTCGGCCTGTTTCATTTCCAATAACTTTTCTGCCGCCTGATTGACCTCTGTGACTTCGGCATGCTCGTTGAATAGGAACATGGCATCCATCGAGTTGGTAAAGAAGCCGTGAAATTTCGCTTCACTTTCCGCCAGCGCGGCTTCGGCTTGCTTGCGGTCGGTGATATCGGTATGGGTGCCGATGATTCGCGTGGGGAAACCGGCCTCCGTCCGTTCGATGACTTTGCCTCGATCCAGGATCCAATGATAAGTTCCGTCCTTGGCACGCATCCGGTGTTCGATGATAAAGAACGGCGTTTGAAGAAGCACATGCTCCTGAATCTTTTCCCAAGCCATATCACGATCTTCCGGATGAATAAGCGATTGCCATGCTTCAGGTGAATCCCCGATCTCGCTCTCTTCGTAACCCAGCATGGTTTTCCATTGCCGCGAGTAAAAAGCTTTTTGCCCGACCACATCCATATCCCATACACCGTCCCCCGAGCCTTCCAGCGCGAATTGCCAGCGGGCTTCGCTTTCACGCAAGGCTGCTTCTACGCGCTTGCGTTCGGAAATATCGCGCGAGACCCCGTACACTTCCAGGTGACCGTTGGTTTCATTGATCTGAAAACTGGTCGTGGCCTCCGTCCAGACGGTGGTTCCATCCTTGCAGGGTTGTTGTACATCTCTCACAAAATATCCACTTGCACCTGTCATAAATTCCTGCAAGCGTTGAGGAAGCTCTTCTTCGAGAAGCTGTAGTGATTCTGGCGATAACACTTCAGCCATGCCCTGCGCCATCACCTCCTCCACGGTATAGCCACGCAGGCGCTCCACCGATGGGCTGACATACCGGAAGCGCATCTCGTTCACATCCAGGATCCAGATTACATCAGAGACTCTCTCTGCAAGCAGGCGATAGAGCGCCTCGCTTTCATTGAGGGCCTGTTCGGCATGGCG
>CAZJMZ010000274.1:0-1795 GCA_964547115.1 uncultured Anaerolinea sp.
GTGGAGCAAGCCATCTACCGCATTGCGCAAGAAGCCATCGAGAACCTTACCCATCACGCCCGCGCAAAGAAATTTTCCCTGCGGCTGGAACAGGGTGAACATATCACCCTGACCGTGCAAGACGATGGGGCCGGTTTCGATGCAACCAAAGGCAACTCGGGGCGCTTCGGCCTTGTGGGCATGCGCGAACGTGCCGAACTCGCCGGTGGGACGTTAACAGTAGAAAGCCAAACAGGCCAGGGAACCCGGGTGGTGTTGAAGATATAATTTCAAATCACACGGCTGGTTGAGTACGAAGGTATCGAAACCGCCAGTTAAGAATCAAAGTATGAAAATCCTCCTTTGCGACGACCAGGCAGTCATCCGTGATGGGCTTGAAATGCTCCTTCAACTCGAGAAGGACATGCAAGTCGTTGGCACGGCTTCCGATGGCGCGGAGGCCATTGAACTCGCCGCCCAAAAACAACCCGACCTGATCCTCATGGATCTGAAAATGCCCGGCACCAGCGGCATTGAGGCTACGCGCCAGATCCATGCCCGTTTCCCCCATATCAAAATATTGATCCTCACCACCTACGACGACGATGAATGGCTCTTCGATGCCATCCGCGCCGGGGCGGCAGGATATTTACTCAAAGACACCCCACGCCAAAAGATCATCGAAGCCATTCGCGGCACCATGGATGGCAAAGCCTTTCTTGACCCCGCCGTGGCCGGCAAACTCATCAATCAGGTCGCCAGCAACCAAAAGCAGCCCGCCTCCACACTCACCGATAAACTTACCGACCGCGAATTGGACGTGTTGCGCCTGATCGCCAAGGGCTTCACCAACAGCGATATCGCCGGGCAACTGCATCTCTCCGAAGGCACGGTGCGGAATCACGTCAGCGCGATCCTCGAGAAGTTGAACGTCTCAGACCGCACACAGGCGGCGGTCATCGCGATACAGCATGGGCTTTAAAGCAGTAGGACGAGATGCTATCTCGTCCTACTTTATTTTCTACTTCATCGGTTCCCGGAAATCGTAGATCCCGTCTTTCACTTCCCATTTCTTATTACAACTCAGGCACTCAAGATAGGTTTTGCGGTCCAAAAGCGGGACGAAACCACAATCAGGGCATTTGAACAGCGCGCCCACACTGGCAAAGCGTGGAGCGGTCTCTTCACCGTGCCGGTTGGGTTTGCCGCGTTTGGCTTTAACGAACACCGAGGGCGTTAGTTGGAACCATGCTCCAGTGGGCTGCAAAAGCCCATCGAGGGCTACCAACAGTCCCGTGGGCATGATGCGTTTGAGGAGTCCCAGGCGAAAGTGCGAGAGGGTCAACATCTGCTCGATGTTGAAGCCCAACTCCGTCAGCCACTGCTGGACGGCCTGGGGATGAAAGTCAAAGTTCAGCTTGACGAACTCGACCGGCTCATGTGTGAACGGACTCCACGATTGGCGCCCCAACCAATAGCGCAGAATGGCCTTGAGATTTAATTTGTTCGCAAATTCAAGAATGAACGTGCCACCGGGGCGCATGGCCTTTTTGACCTGCTCCAGCGCCTTGGGCGCATCGGCCATATGATGCAGCACGCGGATCATCGTGGCACCATCGAAGATGCCATCCACGAACGGCAGGCGATATACATCGGCAGCGACATAGAAGTATTTTTCAGAAACCCCCAGCCGCTGTTGCGCCTGTTCAAGTTGGGTGCGCGAGTAATCGAGTAGCACAATACGGTCAAACCCGGCATAGCGCGGTGTGTTGCGCCCGGCACCGGCGCCCAGTTCGAGCATCAGTCGTCCGCGCGG
>CAZJMZ010000274.1:1895-3918 GCA_964547115.1 uncultured Anaerolinea sp.
GCCGCCGAGACCCCCTCCCGCCCGTTCATGGCCAACAAAACGTCATACCCGGCTTGTTCCAGCACAAAACGCACAAGCTCGAAATTATCCATATTATCTTCGACCACCAGAATGTTACCCTTGCCCATGCCTTAACTATACACCGTCTCAGATGGGCGGGCAATAACGTATAATCCACTTTGCAAAACTATGAGAATCCTTTTTGTCGTTGATGCCCGTTCCCCCATCGCCACCAACTGGATCAAGCACTTTGTCCAGCGCGGTGACGAAGTTCACATCGCCTCCACGTTCCAGTGCGATCTGGATTTCCCCGTTAAGAGCCTCTCGCTCACGCCCGTGGCCTTTTCCTCCATCAAAAAGCGGACCCAACGCCCCGGCACCGCATCTGCCCGCACCCTGGGCTTGCGCACCGCCATTCGGCACTGGCTCGGCCCCTGGACCGTGCGCCGCTCCGCGCAACGCCTGAGGGAGGTCATCCAACGGGTTCAACCCGACCTCGTCCACGCCATGCGGATTCCGTACGAAGGCATGCTGGCCGCTGAGGCCTACACCGGCGCGCCACTGGTCGTCTCGATCTGGGGCAATGATTTCACCTTGCACGCGCAATCCACGGCCATGATGGGCTACTATACCCGCTGGACCATGCAAGTGGCCGATGCCCTGCACTCCGATTGTCAGCGGGATGTGCGGCTGGCACGGGAGTGGGGTCTCAGCGTGGAAAAGCCCACGTTGGTGGCGCCCGGCAACGGGGGGATTCGAAGCGACGTTTTTCATCCTGCTGAAAAACCGATCGAGCAGCCGGTCATCATCAACCCACGCGGCTTTCGTCCGTATGTCCGCAACGATGCTTTTTTCAAAGCCATCCCGCTGGTGCTGGCAAAACGCCCGGATGCAAAATTCCTCTGCACATCGATGGCGGGTGAGGCGCAGGCCGAACAATGGATACGTGAGTTGAACATTGCTCACGCCGTGGAGCTGCTCGCGCCCGTGCCGCATTTCGAAATGGCGAATGTCTTCCGCCGCGCGCAGATCGTGGTCTCGCCGAGCATTCATGATGGCACGCCCAACACCTTGCTCGAAGCCATGGCCTGCGGCTGCTTCCCCGCCGCCGGGGATCTTGAATCCATCCGTGAGTGGATTCAGCCTAACGAGAACGGCCTGCTGTTCGATTCAACAAATCCGCAGTCCATTGCCCAGGCACTGATCGAAGCCCTCGAAAACAAAAACCTGCGAGCCAAAGCCGGGGGCTTGAATCAAGAAATCATCGCTGCGCGGGCGGAGTATACGGCGAATATGCGACACGCCGAAGCTTTCTACCAGACCGTGCTGTAAACCACCCACCACTAACCAGTTCTTCAAACACCCACTGCCAAAAGACGCCAGCCTGCTGAGGCTGGCGTCTTTTGGCAGTCTTTTACATTCCTTTGGCAGTCAGGTTTTGCGAAGATGGGGTCAACCAAGGAGCCGACATGAAAATTTCCCGCCTCATCCAATGGACGACCCTCACCGCAGCCTGCCTAGCCGGAGGCTGGTACTACCACAGCGAATTGCTCGCCTCCCTCGCCTGGTTCAGCGACATGCACGCCATCAGCGAGTCGATGCACCGCTCCGGCTTTTGGGGACCGGTCGTGCTGTTCGTGCTGTTCGTGCTGCAGGTCTTTCTGGCCTTCATACCCGGGCAGGCGCTGATGGTAGCCTGTGGCTATCTCTATGGCTTCTGGGGCGGGTTCCTGCTCTCATGGCTCAGCCTCGCCGTTGGCGGTGAAATCGCCTATGTGCTGGCCCGCAAGTATGGCCGTCCATTTGCAGAGCGCTGGATCGCCCCAGATGTGCTCTCGCGTTGGGACAAAGCCGCGCAAGGTCAGGGCATTGGCTTCTTTGCTGTCATGTTGACCATGCCGCTCGTGCCCAACGATGCCATGTGCTATGTGGCCGGGCTGGGGACCATTTCACACCGACGCTTCAGCCTCGCCAACCTGCTGGGACGCGGCATGGCCTGCACCCTGACCAGTGCCGCCGGGGC
>CAZJMZ010000275.1:0-3899 GCA_964547115.1 uncultured Anaerolinea sp.
CGGCTTGGAAAGAGGCGGGCTTTTCCGGTCGCAGGTTGGAATTAAAGATGGGCATGTCTGCCATGCAGGCATATGAGGCGGAGCTATCGCGTGAATTGATCGGCATCATCGAGTCGGTGCCGGGGACGCGCATCCACGGTATCACAGACTTGAACCGGCTCGCTGAGCGCGTGCCCACCGTGTCTTTTACCATGCCGGGCAAAAACCCTGAACAGATCGCGCGGGCGCTGGATGGCGAAGGCATTTACGTGTGGAACGGGCACAATTATGCGCTGGCGATCGTGGAGCGCATGGGCTTGCTCGAAGCCGGGGGCATGGTGCGTGTGGGACCGGTGCACTACAACACCATCGAAGAATTGCAACGCTTTGGGGAGGCCTTGCACAAGGTGACGAAGTAAAAAACTCCGGCTGGGTATGGAACCCAGCCGGAGTTTTATGTACTTAAATGATAACCGCCAGAGTGAGGGGGGCACCCTAGCGGCCATCGAGCCGAATATTACTACAACGGATTCAGTTTGACAAGGGAATTCGTGGAAATTCTTCCAAAGAAGTTGTTTGAACCGCTGTGCCCTGAGTAGGAATCGAACCTACATCTAAGCCTTAGGAGTGCCTTGTTCTATCCATTGAACTATCAGGGCGCGGCGCAGATTATAACATTGGTGGCACAGCACTACGCCCCGTCATCCTTGGGCGGAATGGTCGGGCCATAATCCAACACCTGCCGCATCTGGGAGGTGCCTTCGGGTGGGCCGACGATCTTCTTATCTTCCATCATATCCACAATGCGGGCAGCCCGCGTATACCCGATGCGCATACGGCGTTGCAACATGGAGACTGACGCCCGGCCTTCTTTGCGAACCAGGTCAATGGCTTCGGGCAGCAGCGGGTCGGAATTGGTGTCGAGTTGGGTCATATCCTCGAACATCGCTTCCTGTTTCAGAGGCACATCAGCCTTGGGCATTTCGATGGGTGCTGTGCCGGGAATGCCGGCAGGCTGGGCGGTTCCACCCGCCTGCTGACGCCAATACTCCACCAACCGCTGAATCTCATGGTCAGAGACGTACACGCCTTGCAAACGCGCAGCCGCGGGTGCATCTGGCGCTTGAAAGAGCATGTCACCCCGACCCAGCAGGCGTTCTGCGCCGGGCTGATCCAGGATCACGCGGCTATCGGTATTCGAAGCCACGGCAAAGGCAATGCGCGCCGGAAAGTTGGCTTTGATCAGGCCTGTCACCACATCCACCGAGGGGCGTTGCGTCGCCAGGATCATATGAATGCCTGTGGCACGCGCCAATTGTGCCAGGCGGGTAATCGTGCCTTCGGTCTCGCCGGGGGCAATCATCATCAGGTCGGCGAGCTCATCAATCACCACCACCAGGTAGGGCAGCTTTTTCTGTCCCTGCGCCTTCATCTTGGCGTTGTAATCCGTGATGTTGCGCGAACCGACCTGCGCGAACATGTGATACCGCTTGTCCATCTCGCGCGTCATCCACTGCAGGGCGCCGATCACCCGGTCGATCTCCACCACCACCGGTGAAAGCAGATGCGGAATGCCGTTATAGCCGGTCAATTCCACGCGTTTCGGGTCCACCAGGATCAGGCGCAGGTCATCGGGCGTGTTGTTCAACAAAAAGCAGGTCAGGATGGCGTTGACACACACCGACTTACCGGAACCGGTGGTACCTGCGATCAACAGATGCGGCATGTTCTCGAGCGCAGTGCCGATGGCATTGCCGGTCACATCCTGGCCGAGTGCAAAGCGCAGCGGGTTCTTGTTCTTTTGGAACGAGTCACTTTCCAGCAGGTCGCGCAGGGCCACCAGTGCCATTTCATCGTTGGGCACTTCGATACCCACATAACTATGTCCCGGCACCGGTGCCTGGATGCGGATGCGCGGCGCGGCCAGCGCCAGGGCCAGGTCATCGGCCAATGAGGCGATCTTATTGACGCGGACTTTCATCCGCCCGCCTCTTGACTCAAGATAAAGCGGCTCCACGCCGAATTGCGTGATCGTTGGCCCACGGTTGGTTGCCACCACCTGCACGGGCGCACCGAAGGCGGCCAGCGTCTCCTCGATCAAGCGGGCACGCTGTTCCACAAAATCATCGCTCAACGCCGGTGCGGAACCGGCATCGAGGATCTCTTTGAGGTTGGGGAGTTTCCACTCGATGACGGCATTCGCCGGGCGGGTGGTCACCATGGAGGGCACGGCCGGGTTGCCACCCACCGCCGCAGCCATCTCTGGTTGCGACAAGCCCGGTTGAGCCAGGTTCGGGTCAGCCGGGAGCGGGATATCGATGGTCGCGGTGGTATTGGGACGCACCAACAAGGCACGGACGCTTTGCACCAGCGGGTTGACCCAGCGGAACAGGTCTTCGACCGAGATATCAAAGATCATGGTAACCGTGATGAGCAACCATGCTGAAAGGGCCACCACGGTCCCGCCGGCGCCGAGGCTGTTGAATAGCACCCGCTCCAGCAAACTGCCGATGTATCCGCCTCCCACCCCATCAGCGGCGGCCTGCTCGGCCATCTCGGGTGCGGCGATGATCGAATGCATCACCGCCAGCAACCAGAAGAAGAACAGGACAATGCCCGTGGCGCGTTCAAGCGTCAACGGCGGAAGTTTTTCGATGCGTCGCAGGACCAGCCAGGCCCCCATCAAGATCATGCCCACCGGCAGGATGTAAATGCCCCAGCCGAGGGTCTGTGACAGGGCGCGCATCATACTGCCGGTAATGGCGCTGCGTTCGGCCGAGAACAGGATCAGGCCAATGAGCAGGCCCAGCACGGCCATGATGGCCCCAACCACATCCAGTTTGCGCTCGGGGGTGAGGCTCTCCCACCACGAAGGCGGAGCAGGCTCCGGCTGAGGCGGAGGCGGCGGGGGGAGTCCACGGCTCTTTTTGGGCGCAGCGGCCGGAGCCTTGGAACCATCCTTGCCTTTAGCAGGCAGGGGCCCACCCTTGCCCTTGGCAGGCGGTGGGGTTTTACCCTTGGGCTGGGTATCTGATTTATTGGCGGCGGAAAAAGGCAATTTGAGCGGCATGAGTGCGAAAAGTATAGCACATATGGTCTGTGTTTTTTTCGAGGCGGGCGTAGGGTAAAATTGTCCTGCTGATCGACTCCGGGCGGTTTATCTGCCGGGGATGGCGAACACACTTCCAAGGACTCAACTTGTTCGAAATACTTTTTCTCGGCACTTCGGCATCGGCGCCTTCGGCCAAACGCGGGCTTTCAGCGCAGATCGTGCAACATGATGAATATCGTTTTCTGGTGGATTGCGGTGAGGGGACGCAGCGGCAGATCCTGCAATCGGGCATCGGCTTCAAACATCTCACGCGCATTTTGTTGACGCACGGGCATCTCGACCACATTCTGGGGCTGGGCGGATTGATGTCCACGTTCCTGCGCTGGGAGAGCATCGATGAGCTCGATATCTTTGCGGGGCGTTCCACGCTCGACCGGGTGCATGACCTGCTCTACAGTGTGGTGCTGCGCGGCAACCAGCCGCCCATGCCCCTGCGCATGAACGAGATCAAGCCGGGCACGTTCTTCGAAGCAGACGATTTCACCGTGACGGCCTTCCCGGTCACCCACCGCGGACCGGACTGTCTGGGGTATGTGTTCGAGGGCAAAGCGCGGCGCCCGTTCTTGAACGAAAAGGCGACCGAACTCGGCGTGCCGTTCGGGCCCGAACGCCGCAAGCTGGTGGAGGGCCAAAGCATTACGCTGCCCGATGGCAAAGTTGTCACCTCGGAGGATGTACTGGGACCGTTGGTGAAAGGGGCAAAGCTGGTCATTGTGGGCGATACGGGCCGCACCGATAACCTGGTGGAGGTCTGCCGCGATGCGGACGCCCTGGTGATCGAGTCGACCTATCTCGACGAGGACGCCGA
>CAZJMZ010000276.1:0-2497 GCA_964547115.1 uncultured Anaerolinea sp.
CCCGGCAGTTCGAGAACACCGGGTGTGGGCGTTTCGAACAAGATCTCGGTGGGTGCAGCCATGGGTGTCTCGGTCACCAGTGTGGACGTGGCCTCGGCCATGGGCGAAGGCAGCATCAATCCAATGATCGCAAAACCACCCTCAGCAATGACCTTGTCGCCCTCCACTGTGCGGAGGCTGAACGGCAGGGTCTCGCCGGGCGGCATGGGCCAGCCCGCGCAGACCAGCGTATCGCGCAGCTCTTTCGCCAGCGTGCATTGGTAGAAGAATGAATCGCTGCCGCGCGTGATGGTGAGATATACAGCCGGGTAATCGGCGCCCGGCAACAACACATTCACGAGCATGGTCTGTGAACCATCGGAGCCGAACGAAACGATACAGGGCCGCGTGTCGCTGGCGTTGCAATAACCCAATGCGACGACCGGCTCGCGCTGGCTGGCCGTTGGGTCGGGATTCAAAAACTGCCAAAGCCTGATCACCCCAGCACTGATCAAGGCCAGGACCACCACCCCAACGCCGATCCACATTAGCAATCGCCTACGCTCCAAGATCACCTCATCACCGATTCCGGACTCATGACAGCATCATTGGAGTCCGGTCACTCTACTGTAATTTCCGCGCCATTCACGCGCACGTCCAACGCATCACCATACCGAATGCCGGGGATCTTCAGCGCGACCACTTCCAGCAGCGCCGGGTTCTGAAAATTGCGGATCTTCGTTTCGGGGTGTGGGTAATACACGTACCCGTCATACTCCGCGCCTCCGAACAACACCGCACAGCGCGAGAAAGAGAAATGCTCCGGTGGGTGCAGGTCGGTCCACTCCACGTTATGGAATGTGAACTCGGGCTTCAGCATCGCGAACGTACGCGGTGTAATGTCCACGTTCAACGTGCCGTTGAAGCATTCACCCAGGTCGAAGCCACGCGCCAGAAAGATGGGGCGCTGGCGTTCAAGCGCACCGTACGGATAATCGGCCGAGGGACCCGAAGCCACATGATAGCCCTGCCGCAAAATTCCATGCACCGTGACCCATTCATTCATGCAGGGAATTTTACTGTACTATTTTTAATCGAGTCATGATAAAACCCATTCGGAGGACTCAGCCATGCGACGAACCCTGCTCAACCTCATGCTCATTCTGGCGACCCTGCTCGCCTCTTTCTCACCCCATTTTGCTTCCACAGCCCAAGCCCAATCCACGCCGAACCCGGATACGGTCAACATCCCCGGCACGCATCAAGACGAGCTGGGCTGCCCCGGTGAATGGATGCCCGCCTGCGAGAACACGCTCCTCAGTTACGACGTTGAAGACGATGTGTGGCAGGGCACGTATGAGATCCAGCCCGCCAACGACGCGGATAAAAAGGGTCCGCGCTACAAGGCCGCGCTCAACGGCAAATGGGACGAGAACTACGGCGTCAACGCCACGCGTGGCGGCGCGGATATTCCGCTCGTGGTCAGCGCGCCCACACAGGTCAAGTTCTATTATGACCACAAGACTCACTGGATCGCCGATAACTTCAACAAAAAGATCGTGGTTGCAACTGGTGACTTCCAATCCCAACTCGGCTGTGCCAGCAATGACGACCCTGGCTGCCTGCGCTCATGGCTGCAAGACCCCGAAGGCGACGGGCTGTATGCCTTTGCCACCCGCGCCCTCAAGGCCGGGACCTACTCCCTGACCTTCACCCTGAACGAAGATGCCGCGCAAACCCTCGGCGAGACCCAGCAATTTACCGTTGCCAACGACGGCGACGAGATCTATTTCGGATATGACGAAGTGAAACAACAAACCATCCTCAGTACCACGGGCGCGCCCAAGGGCAGTCTCTCCAAACTCAAAGCCATGTGGGTGAATCAAGACACGCTCATGTGGAAGGTGGTCGGCTCGCCGAAATACACCTATTCACTGTTCTACTCCCCCACGGCTGAATTGAATCTCACCGCCGACGGCATCGAGAACGGGACGGAGATTCCGCTCACGTTCAGCCAGTCCGGCCCGGGCGGCGATGTGTTGCAACGCAACCCGTATCTCAATGGCTACAGCGCCTTCAAGATCGCCGCGTCAGACTTTGCCAAAATTCCAGAAGCGGTCAAAGGCCAGGTCGCCATTGTGGTGCGCGATGCCGATGGCAAGGTGGTGGATGTGACGGGCGTCCAGCTTTGGGGTGTGCTCGATGCGTTGTATCCGTATGCTGGCGCGCTCGGCATCACGTGGGAATCATCCGTGCCCACGTTGCGCGTGTGGGCACCGACCGCTCAATCCGTGACTTTGAATCTTTTCGACTCAGCCGACGCAACCAACGCCCAAAAACTCCCCATGCAATGGGATGCGCAGACCGGCGTGTGGAGCGTGACCGGCACCACCGATTGGAAGAACAAGTTCTATTTATATGAAGTGAACGTCTATGTGCCTGCCACCGGCAAGCTCGAAACCAATCTCGTTACCGACCCATACTCGTTCAGCCTCTCGACCAACAGCAAACGCAGCCA
>CAZJMZ010000276.1:2597-3897 GCA_964547115.1 uncultured Anaerolinea sp.
CCGATTCCAGTGAACAAGCCAAGACGGTCAGCGCCATCACCGGCTCAGACGGCTTCAACTGGGGCTACGATCCGCTCCACTACACCACACCCGATGGCAGTTACGCCACCGACCCGAACGGCACACCGCGTATCGTTGAGTTTCGTGACATGGTGCAAGCCCTCAACCAAAGCGGGTTGCGCGTGGTGATGGATGTGGTCTACAACCACACCAATGCCTCCGGGCAAAACCCCAACTCGGTGTTAGACCGTATCGTGCCCGGTTACTATCACCGCCTTAATGCCGAAGGCAATGTCGAAAAATCCACCTGTTGTGAGAACACTGCCACCGAACACAACATGATGCGTAAACTCATGGTCGATTCGGTCGTCACCTGGGCGAAGGAATATAAAGTGGATGGCTTCCGCTTCGACCTCATGGGTCATCACATGCTTGATGATATGAAAGCCGTGCGCGCCGCGCTCGATTCACTCACCCTTGAAAAAGACGGCGTGGATGGCAAGTCCATCTATGTCTACGGCGAGGGCTGGAACTTTGGCGAAGTCGCTTTCAACGCGCGCGGCAAAAATGCCACGCAACTCAACATCGCCGGAACCGGCATCGGCGTGTTCAACGACCGCCTGCGTGACGGCGTGCGTGGTGGCAACCCCTTCGATGATGTGCGCCTGCAGGGCTTTGCCACTGGCATGTTGCTCGCCAATAATGCCAACGAAAGCCGCTCCATCGAAGACCAGCAATTCGAACTCAACGACTACACCGATTGGATCAAGCTCGGTCTCGCGGGCAACCTCGCCGAATACCCGCTCGTCCGCGTCAATGGCGAGACCGTGCCCGGCGCGCAGGTCTCGTATAACGGCGCACCCGCCGGCTACACCGCCGACCCGCAGGAGAACATCGTCTACGTCTCGGCACACGATAACCAAACCCTCTTCGATACCGTGCAGATCAAAGCGCCTGCCGAAGCCACGCTCGCCGACCGCATCCGCATGAACAATCTCGCGCTCAGCCTCGTCATGTTCAGCCAGGGCGTGCCCTTCTTCCACGCGGGCGATGATATCCTGCGCTCCAAATCCTTCGACCCCAACTCCTACAACTCGGGTGATTGGTTCAACAAACTGGATTGGACGTACGAGTCGAACAACTTCGGAGTCGGCCTGCCACCCGAAGGCTCAGGGCAATGGGGACTGTACCAGCCGCTTCTTTCCCAGCCGGAGCTTGCCCCCACCAAAACAGACATCACCTCCGCCTCAGCCGTGTTCAACGAATACCTGCGCATCCGCAAGAGTTCTCCGCTCTTCCG
>CAZJMZ010000277.1:0-3888 GCA_964547115.1 uncultured Anaerolinea sp.
CCAACCTCTTCACCCAGCAGAACCACCTCCACTTCAGGAAGCAGCGTCCATGACCGAATGGCATTGCGCTGGATCATTGCAATGTGCGGATTGGTGAAGGGTTTGGGGGCGGAGAATAAAGTGATCAGCGGCATACGATTCCAGCATGTCACCCTGAGTGCAGCGAAGGGTCTCCAAGATTATCGGAGAGATGCTTCGCTACGCTCAGCATGACATGATTCTATTTTTTCTTTAAGGCTCTAGTATCAACATCTTTCAACGTCTTGTGTTGCACACCGGCGTTGATCTGTGCCAGTTCGGGGTGGTCGTGGACCAGGTCGAGCACTTCCTTCCAGGTGAAGTCATCCCGTCCATCGAACCGGGCATAGACCTGGCGCATGAATTCGAGATCTTCGGGCGTATCCACGGTCCAGCGGTACTCGCCGAAGTCGGTGGTGTGGTGCAGCAGGGCGATCTGATAGCCACGCGGAGAGGTGCCGGTTTCGAGAGTCCGGCTTTGGCGGGTCAACTCGACACCTTCATAGAAGTAGGGCATGGCATGTTCGCGGTGCTGGGGTTCCTGGGCTTTTTTCCAGGCTTGCTCCAACACTTTGAACGTGCAGGCTTCCACATCCAGGCCAATGGGATAGGTCCGATGCCAGGGCGGTGGGAGACGATTGCAGGCAAAGTCGTATTCGTCTTCGCGCAGGGTGTTGACGACGTTATCGATCAACTCCGGGTCGATCACCGGGCAATCCGCCGTGATGCGGACGATCACATCGGCTTTGGCGCCTTTGGCGGCTTGATAGTAACGGTCCAGCACATCGTACAAACTGCCCCGGGTGAAGGGCAGGCCCGAGAAGTCGCAGTATTCAGCTACGGGGTCGTCTGAGGCGTCGGTCGTCGTGGCGAAGAGCACGTCATCGAGAGTCGTCGCGCGGGAAGTGCGGGTGAAGACGCGCGTCAGCATGGGCTGTCCGGCGATGTCTGCCAGGATCTTGCCGGGCAGGCGCGAGGAGGACATGCGTCCTTGAATGATGGCAACTACTTTGGAGGTCATGAGCGCAACACCTGTTCGTAAGCGGAGAGAAGTTTACCAAAGTTCGTGCGCCAATCGGCTTTTTGTTCGGCCAGTTGCCGGGCGGCCACGCCGATCCTTTTAAAGGAGCGCCTGCTCTTGAGTGCCAGGCGGATCTTTTCGGCAAGGTCGTCCACACTGCCATCGCGGAACAACCAGCCGTTGACGCCCTCTTCCACCCAGGGCAGGTTGCCAGGGATATCCGAGACGAGGCAGGGCAGGCCACTGGCCAGCGCTTCAAGCAATGTGACGGAGGTGCCGTCCACATGTGAGGGCGAGATGTATACATCGGCCATGTGATACCAGCGCGGGAGGTCGCGCTGCCCCACCTGCCCGCCGAAGTGGACGCGGTCGATCACGCCGCCGTTCATCAGGATCTGGCGAATGTGATTCCCCTGCGAGCCACCACCAAGCAGGATGAGATCCACGTTCGGATCCTCACGCGCTACTTTGACAAAGGCTTTGGCCAGCACATCCACGCCGTAGATGGTTTCCCATGTGCGGCTGCAAAAGAGCGTGATCGATTTTTGATTTTTGATTTTCGATTTGCGCTTTGCACCTGTAATTGTCTTCTTTCGTCCTTCTTCTTTCTTTGGATGAAAATGTTCAACATCCACTCCCCACGGGAAGATGACCATCTTTTCAGGGTTCATCCCAAAAGCGATCGCCTTCTCCATGGACACATTCGCGTCACTGGTAAAGAAAGCTGCCCGCTTCAGGGTGTAACGCGTCACCCAGCGCATCCAGGCGCTTTTGTCTGCATCCATCACCAGGTCATAGCCCCACGACATGGCCAGCAAATGACGGAAGCCGCTCAGGGCCACGAGGAACGCGCAATTCTGGATCGGCCCGGCATGGATGAGGTCCGGCTGTATCTCACGGATGACGCGCCGCAGGTCGCGTACCAGGCGCGGCACATCGCGCCAGCGGAATTCGCCCTGCCCGCCTGCCCACAGAATTTGCTGGACGTTCTCAGGCACGGGACGTTCCTCGGTCTGGCGTTTGGTCGCTTCGAGTTGCAAAAAATAGATTTCGTGTTTTGTCTGAGACAAGGAAGACAAAAACCGGTAATCGTGAGGAGTGTAGGACTTGCTGAAATAAATGAGTTTCATAAACTACCAGTTGAAACGTTTGAAGGTTTGCAGGTTCGAACGTTCCAACCTCTCAACTTGTCAACTTTCAAACCTTTTATGCTCCCAGATCCGTCCAGCGCAGTTCCTTGCCCATCGGCATATCGGCCAGAGCCCTGGTGCCGAGCACATTGGCAATTTCATGCGGTTTGATGGCGCCGGGTGTGGCCGGGCGCAACACATCGATCATCTCACGGGTAAAGACCTCACCCGCTTTGATGGCACGGGCGGTGCGCAAACAGCGGCGTTGCACCACCTTGGTATCCTGTTCGTTGCCAGCGATGAACTTATCAGAGGAGCCAAGTGCGCGCTCAAGCTGGCGGGTCTCTGCGACCATGTGCGCCCAGGCTTCAGGGTTCAGCGCGAATTTGTGGTCAGGGCCTTCGCGGTCGTTGCTGTCGGTAAAGTGACGTTCGATCATGCGCGCGCCCAGCGTCACTGCGCCCAGGACGGTGGCATTGCCATGGGTATGATCTGAGAGGCCCAGCACCACATCCGGGAACATGGTGGCGTAGGTCTTCAACACGTTCAAATGGATGTGGTCGTAATTCTCAAGGCTGGCGGTGTAATTGGTGTTGCACTGCATCAGGCACAACTGCTTGTTGACCTTGAGGATCGCATGTACCGCACGCTGCACATCCGCCATATCCGCTGCGCCACTGGCAATGATCATCGGCTTGCCTTTGGAGGCCATATGCTCCAGGGCTTCGATCCAGTCGATCTCGCCGGAGCCCGCCTTGAAGGCCGGGATGTACGGGTCAACATGTTCGATGGAGTCGTAATCATAGGGCGATGTGAAGAAGTGAATCCCGACCTTGTCACATTCTTCTTTCAGAATGGGTGTCCAACTTTGCGAGACGGAGGCCGCGGCGTACACTTCGGTCACCGACCTTTTCCAGGTCGATTGATGGCTGACCTTCGAGTTCATGTGCGTAAAGCCGTACTCCGAAACGATCTTGGGCGCCTGAAAATGCTGGAACTTGGCGGCATCGGCGCCTGCTTCCCTGGCCAGGCGAATGAGCAGTTTCGCCCGATCCAGGTCGCCGTCGTGATTGGCGGCGATATCGGCGATGAAGTAGGTTGGGTGGTTGGGTCCGATCCATTGGTCTTGAATTTTGAAGTCCATGGGGTTCTCCTTGTATTGAAAGTTTACCGTGTTTCCAACAACTTGCGCGCAGTAGCAGGATCGCCGTGACTGAAGACATCGATCTCCAGCATGCGAAACAGGTCCGGGGCGGGGTTCCATAACCCGCCCAACGTGACCGCGAGCCCGGCCGCATGGAGCTGCTCCACATCCTGCGGGTGGAACATGCCATACATCAGGCTCACACTATCGGCGCGGATGCTGCGCAAATAACCGGGGTAGTCCAGTAATCGTCCGCTTACGAGGGCGCGCGTGGTCAACTCGGGGTGCGCCTGTTTGGTCCGCAGCAGTTCGGGATGGTCGATAAACAACAAGACCGCGCGGTCCTGCGTGTCCGTCCGTTCCAGCAAGCGGATTACGGTCTCGGTCATGTTCCCGGCGGGATGGAACATGTTCTTGATATCCAACGACAGGATGACATCCACCTCCCGCGCCCACACCAGGACATCCTCCAAACTTGGCAGCGCTTCGCCCTCCACCCGCAGCCTGCTCAATTCATCCCAAGCCAGGTCATGCCCCCAGCGCCCGTCAGGCAGTTGATAGTTGTGCCGCAAAAA
>CAZJMZ010000278.1:0-3883 GCA_964547115.1 uncultured Anaerolinea sp.
ACTGCGTTGCAAGACCTGTTGCAAAAGAAAGTTTGAGGCTTCCATGAAAAAACTGATCCTTATCCTGGTGGGTATCCTATCTGCCTGCGTGCCGATGGTCGCCACCCAGCCGGTACAACCCACCGCCTACATCGACCCATCCTATCCCACCGTTGAATCAGCCCCTGTGACAAATATCCAGCAAACCAGCGGGATCCAAGTCACAGCCAGCCGGGCCTGGCGCGAGGGCAAACAAGTCAATGCCGATGTGTGTTTTACCCTGCTCGATGCCTCCGATTGGTCGGTGTGGACGGCGTCTTTGCAGTACCCTGGAGGTGTGGCGACCGATTTCTCGTCCACACTGGTGAGCATTCAAGAGCCGGTTGAGGGCCAGTCAGGCCTACGGTGTGATACGCTGTCTTTCGTCAATATCCCGCCTGATGCCGACCTGACCACCGTCACGATCTCCATTGATGCCATTGCCGCGCCGCCGCGTGCGGAGGATTATTGTGCCATTTATATGCCCAAGATCCAGCAGTCGCTTGCGGACCGGGGCATTGCCATCGTGCTGGGTTGCGTGGATCAGGCCGGGGCACAGGTCATGCAGATCGTCAGCAAGCCAGACACCATGTCACAGGCAGAGGCGGAAAATCTCGTCTATAGCGATGAGTTTTACACGGTCAAAGGTCCGTGGGCGTTTACCTTCAATCTCGGGCAGTGATGTTGTATAATGGGGCCATGGCTGACGTGATGTTTGCCCACAAGTATTATTACTACACCCTCGTTTGAATGCTGCGATGGTGTGTTTTCTGACGCGCCCATCGCGGGCGCGTTTTTGTTTGTAAATTTTCGGCGAGATAGGCGCCGCTTTCAGGAGGCAGAATGAACATCGAAGAACAGGTTGAATTGTTGATGCAGGGGACCGAGTATGGGGATGACGAACTCAAGAAGGCCATGACCGTGGAATTGCGCGAACGCTTGTTACAGGCTGAAAAAGAAGGCCGCCCGTTGCAAGTCTACTGTGGTTATGACCCCACCTCCACCGACCTGCACCTGGGGCATACCATCACTATGCGTAAATTACGCCAGTTCCAGGACTTGGGCCACGAAGTGACCTTTCTGATCGGTAGTTATACTGCCCTGGTGGGCGACCCCTCCGACAAGAACAAGGCGCGCCCGATTCTCACTCAGGAGCAGGTGGCGCATAATGCCCAGACCTATGCCGAACAGGCTTTCAGGGTACTGGACCGTGAGAAGACCAAAGTGCGTTATAACGGCGAGTGGCTGAGTGAACTGTCCCTGTTGGACTTGATCCGTCTGGGGCAAAACTTCACAGTGCAGCAATTTCTGGCGCGCGAGAATTTTGCGAAGCGGCTGGATAAGGGCGAGGCGATTTATTTGCACGAGACCTTCTATGCGCTGATGCAGGGTTACGATGCTGTGGCCATGCAGACCGATGTGCAGGTGGGCGGCTCAGACCAGTTGTTCAATATCATTGTGGCCGGCCGCAAATTGCAGGAGGCGCTGGGGCAAAAGCCGTTGGTGGGCATTATCACTGGCATCCTGCCGGGGACAGATGGCAACCAGCGCATGTCCAAATCCACCGGGAACATTGTCCCGATCAACACTGGTGCCGAAGACATGTATGGCAAGTTGATGTCGGTGCCCGATTTTGCAATGGGCAAATACATGCGTCTGGCTTCGCGCTGGAGTCCGCTTGAGATCGATGCGATGGAAAAAGATGTAGCGTCTGGCGCAATGCATCCGCGGGATGCCAAGATGAAGATGGCGTTCGAGATCGTATCCATTTTCTACGGCGAAGCAGACGCAAGGTCGGCGCAAGAGGCGTTCGTCAAGATGTTCCAGCAGAAAGAGATCCCCGACGAAATGCCTGAACAGGCGTTGGAGCCCGGCCAGACTGTGTTGGATGTCATTCTCAAAGCCAATCTGGCGCCCAGCAAAAGCGAAGCACGACGCTTGATCGACCAGAAGGGTGTGCGCCTCGATGGCGAGGTGTTGGAGCGCGGCGATGCGCCCTTCCCACACCCTGGTGTGTTGCAGGTCGGCAAGCGCAAATTCCTGCGGGTCAAATAAAGCAAACCGGGAGGCATCAGCCTCCCGGTTTTATTCATCCCGCGGTTGTGTCTCTTCGATCATGCTGAGAAACACGGTCACTACTTGAGGGTCAAGGATTTTGCCTGAGATTTCTTTTAGATACTCGACCACCTTTTCGCGTGGCCAGGCCTTACGATAGGGCCGGTCTGAAAGCAGGGCATCCCAGATGTCCACGATGGAGAAGATGCGGGCGGCCAGCGGAATCTGTTCGCCACGCAATCCGCGCGGGTAGCCGCTGCCGTCCCAATGTTCGTGATGACAGTAGGGGATATCGAGCGCCGGCCGCAAATATGGGATGGGAGCCAGCAGATTGAATGCATATTCTGGATGCTTGCGCATCTCGTACCATTCGGTTTCATTCAGCGGCCCGGTCTTGCGCAGGATCTGGTCTGGCACGCCCATCTTTCCAATGTCATGCAACAGCACGCCGCGATACACATTGACCAACTCGTCTTCGGGAAAATCCATGTAGCGCGCGAGTTGCATTGTCAGATTGGTCACCCGGCGTGTGTGCCCTTCGGTTTCGCGATCGCGCAATTCCAACGCCCGCGCCCAACCTTCCAGGGTGGTGTCGTATGCCTGGCGGATCTCCTGGTTCGAGCGCTGCAGGTTATCGAACAGTTGCGCATTGTCGATCGCAATGGCCGCCTGCCCTGCGAGCGTTTGCAGGAACTGCACCCAATCATCTGTTGGAGTGAAGGGGGAGCGCTGGAAGATCTCAAAGACACCCTTGACCTGGCCCTTCACCAACAAAGGCACGCCATAATAAGAGACAAATCCCTCCCGTGCCAGAATAGGATCGCGGCGGATCTCGGGATCTGCCTGCAAATTCTGGATGAAGGCGCTTCCGCCTTTCATCACGACCTGCCCTGCCAACCCTTCGCCGAGTCTCATCAACGGCCGCGATGGGGACGGGTTGATAAAGCCTGTGCTGGTCAAATACGTCAGACTTTGCAACTCAGGGTGATAGAGCAAAATATCCACTGCATCCACCTTGAGATGCTTGACCGTATGGTCCATCAGGATCTTCAACGTCACCCGCAGGTCAGTGGAGGAGGAAATAGCCGAGTCGATATCCCGCAGGGCGGTCAACCTGCGGATCTGCTCCTGCCCCTGCTCGAACAATTCCGCCCGATAAATGGCGTTCCCGGCGATCTCTGCCAGTGTGGTCAATAACCCGGCTTGCCCTGCCGATTGTCGCTTGGCATCCAATTCGATCAAGATCACGCCCACCGTCCCGGCGGTGGATTGGATCGGCACACAAATACCGCCCAAGCCCGGGGGAGTTTGACCAAGATTGCCCTGAAAGATGAGCGGGTCTGAAACGAACTCTTCACTGACGTACGCAGTACCGTGAGTGAATACATGGCCAATGATGCCTTCAGATGGCTTGAGCGCTTTGACCTTGAACTGAGTGGGCAGGCCTCGCGCCGTCCGCTGTACCAATTCACCACGCGTCGAGTCGAACAGCCATAGTGAGCCATTCTCGGATTGCAACAGCCGCATGGTCTCCTCCAAAAAGGCTGGGAGCATTTGCTCCAACGAAGGAGTGCTACGCAGCAGGGTTGAGATCTGGTTGATGACCTCCAGGTCTTTTAGGCGTAATTGGGCCTCGTTATATAAACGCGCGTTTTCAATGGCCGTGGCGGCCTGCTGCGCTAGGCTGTTGAGAAATTCCAAGTCACCAGGCAGGAATTGAAGTTCCGCCCCTTCACGCCATACCACCAGTAAGCCGGTCAGAGCATCTTTGGAAAGGACCGGCACGCCCATGATGTGTTCGTTGGGGCTG
>CAZJMZ010000279.1:0-3869 GCA_964547115.1 uncultured Anaerolinea sp.
GTGAAATTGCTCGAACGCGAAGGGCAGCTTGCCATCGGGGCCGCGTCTGTTTTTTATCAAGGCATTCTCGAAGACATCGAAAAGCACGATTATGATGTCTTTACCCGGCGCGCCAGCCTGAGCGCCATGGGCAAACTTGGCCGTGTTCCGGCCTTGTGGTTGAAGATCAAGGCTTTGTAAACCGTTTCGTTCCGTACGTTTTCTCCTCTTAAGCAAGGGCATGGTTGTGGTGACCATGCCCTTGTGGTATTAAAGGGCTATAATTTCATGCGTCATCTAAACTTCCTGCCCTGTGTGTTGCTGGCAGCTTGCACCCCCTTCGCCACTGTCCTGCCTGCTGCTGAGGTACCCCCCATGCCCCAAACCATCCACTATCTTGCCCTGGGCGATTCGTATACAATCGGAGAAAGCGTCCGTGCGGACGAACGCTGGCCCAACCAACTCGCCACATTGCTCGAAGCGGCGCCGGGGCTGGGCAACCTTGACATGGAAGTGACCTTTGTGGCCCGCACCGGCTGGACCACCGACGAATTATGGGAGGGCATTCAAGCGCAACCCATTGAGCCACCATACGACCTGGTTTCGCTGTTGATCGGCGTCAATAACCAGTATCGCGGGCGCGACCTCAATGAGTATCGTGAGCAATTCACGTTTTTGCTTAACAAGGCGGTCGAATATGCGGGCGGCAATGCAGATAAAGTCATCGTGCTGTCCATCCCTGACTGGGGCGTGACACCCTTCGCTGCCGACCGCGACCGTAACCAAATCACCAAAGCGATCAATGCCTTCAATGCTGCGAACAAGGCCGAGACCGAAAAGGCAGGCGCGCATTATGTCGATATCACCCCTGTCTCGCGCACAGCCACCAGCGACCCGGCACTCATCGCCGAGGATGGGTTGCATCCCTCCGGCAAAATGTATGCCGAGTGGGCACAACTGGCGTTACCAGTTGTGCTTGAAATATTGAAAAGGTAGATCCATTCCACTTATCGTTATACCCATCAAGGAGCCTCCATGCCTGAGATCAATTACGACGTTTTGCAAGCCTACCTGACCACCCTGGTCCCGCCGCGCGACCCTGAATTGCAGGCCATGGAGCGTTATGCCGATGAACATGATTTCCCCATTCTCGGCCCGGTGAGCGGCTATTACTGTTACCAACTGGCCATCCTGCTGAAGGCCCGGTCGGTATTCGAAATGGGGTCGGGGTATGGGTATTCGACGGCGTGGTTCGCGCGGGCGGTACAGGAGAACGGTGGGGGAGTCGTGCATCATACAGTGTGGGATGAGAAACTGTCCGGGATGGCGAAGCAGCATCTCGCGAAGTTGGGATTCGCGGATCTCATCCAGTATCACCTGGCAGAGGCGGTGGAGACTCTTCGCAATACCGCCGGTCCCTTCGACATTATCTTCAACGATATCGACAAGGAAGCGTACCCCACGTCACTGCCGCTGATCAAGGAGAGACTGCGGCCGGGTGGTTTGCTCATCATCGATAACATGATCTGGCACGGACAGATTTTGGACGATAACGACCATGAGAAATCCACCGAAGCCATCCGCCGCTTCACGCGCGCTGTAACAACGGACCCTGATTGGATCGTTTCACTGGCGCCCCTGCGTGACGGGCTGATCGTGGCATATAAAAAATAAACAGCATAAGGTACCCATGACTTTCAATTTCGACGAGATCATTGACCGCCGCACGAGCGACTCCATCAAATGGAAATTGTATGCCGAGGATGTGCTGCCCATGTGGGTGGCCGATATGGATTTTCGCACGCCAGAACCGATCCGGGACGCCTTGCATCAAATGATCGACCGCGGCGTGCTGGGCTATGAGTTCCTGCAAAAGCGCACACAACAAGTAGTTGCTGACCGCATGCAACGTCTGTATGGCTGGCCTGTGGACCCGGAATGGGTGGTGGCAGTGACTGGGGTGGTGAGCGGCTTCAATATTGCCACACGTATGGTGTGCAAGCCTGGCGACGGAGTCTTGATCCACACGCCTGCCTATAACATGTTCTATTCGATCTACAAGAACCTGGGTGTGATCCAACAGGCTGTGCCAATCGAATTAAGCCTGAAGGACAATATTTTGCATCCGCAGTTGGACCTGGCTGCTTTCAGTGGTGCCTTTCACACGAACAATGCACGCACGCGCATGTTCCTGTTCTGCCATCCGCATAATCCGTTGGGATGCATGTTCTCGCGGGACGAGTTGCAGTCGATGGCAGAGATGTGCCTGCGGGAGGATGTGCTGATCGTCTCTGACGAGATCCACAGCGAACTGCTGCTGGATGGCAAGCCACACATCCCCATGGCGGCGCTTTCACCGGAGATCGCCGACCGGACCATCACGTTGATATCCTCAAGCAAGACCTTCAATACCGCCGGGGGTTTCTGCGCGTTTGCCATCATTCCCAACGCGGAATTGCGCGAACGCTACAAGCAAGTCAACGACGAGATCACGGGTCACGTCTCCAGCTTTGGCCTGGTGGCTGCTGAAGCGGCTTTGTCCGGCGCTTGCGAAGACTGGCTGGCAGAACTGCGCCCGTACCTGCGCGCCAACCGTGACTTTGTAGCCGATTTTCTCACTGAGAATTTCCCCGCCGCGCGTTTTACCATTCCGGACGCCACGTATCTGATGTGGATCGATTTCAGCGAATACGTCAAAACAGGGCGTATTGATGGATCGCCGTACGAATTCTTCTTGAACGAGGCCAAAGTGGCACTGAGTGACGGGAAAATCTTCGGCGAGGGCATGGAAAACTTTGCCCGCCTGAACTTCGCCGCCCCGCGCCAACTCATCGCCGAAGGCCTGGAACGGATGCGCAACGCGTTGCAACAATAAAAAGACAGATGGACGGCCCCGATCAGGGGAATATCCATCTGTCGAATGGGTCTTACTATTGATTTGGCCGGAAGGAGTGGGGTAAAGCGCATTCCTATCGTTAAGAGAACGTCTGGTTCATCAAAGCGAACGTGCACAGGGCTTTGACCAGTTCAGGGCTTCCCAGTCCTTCGGTGGTCGAGCAGTTCAGGCGGGGTCTCTATGGCTACCTCCTTTCTCTTGTACACAGAATACTCCAATCGCGAGGGCTTTGCATTAAAAATAATTAACAGATTTGACGAACCCGAAGTTTGCCTGCTCAAAACTCACCCAGGCCCTACATGGTCATTGCCCTATTCCGGCTGTATCGCCGGAGTATGTGACTTGTTCCGGTTCAGGGCTTTGGCGATCAGCGCGCCCGCCGGAGCCGCGAGAAGGAACGCCAGCCCAAGGGCAGCCAGCAACCCAATCCCGGCAAAGGCACCATCCCAGATAAACGCATACACGACCGGGTCACGCTTTACCACCTCACCGGTCGACTCAACGCACTGTAATTCGTAGGCCGTGGCTGGTTGCGAGTTCCCGAATTCATCACGAGTGGTGGTCTGATACGAATAACGGACCGGGCTGGTCTCAGGCGGGCATAAAAAGCTCCCCATGGTCTTAACCGCGAACTCGGTGAACGAGGTCAGCGTACCAACGAACAAAAAGACCGGCACAATACAGCTGCTCAAGATACCGATCAACAACACCCAGATAATGCAGCCTGACGCCACACTGGTCTTAACTGATTTCATGATTGCTCCTGTAGATATTGTTTCAACTTTTCCATTTCCACCTGCCAGATGGAAATGGAGAAATATGGCTTAAAACCCAGCGCAGTGTTGATACTCGGTTTCAGATGCCACCCGCAGATCCAGCGGATAAAACTCTAAAACCATGACAGACCTCCTACGCAGGATATGGTCATTGTATGAAATCTGGCCATCCGAGTCAATTGGTATTTTGGAAATCTTGCAGGCGGGTATATAATCAA
>CAZJMZ010000280.1:0-3867 GCA_964547115.1 uncultured Anaerolinea sp.
CAAGTATTATTGTTATAACATTATAACATTTGTTGAAAAAAGAGCAAAATCATGCCCACCCTTGACCGCAACTCCCCCGTCCCTTTGTATTACCAAGTGAAGCAAAGCCTGCTGGAAAAACTGGAGAATGGCATCTGGAAGCCTGGTGACCTTGTCCCTAGCGAACAGGAGTTACAGGAAACCTACGGTGTCAGTCGCATCACGGTACGGCAGGCGCTCTCCGAGCTGACTCATGAGGGGCGCTTCGAGCGTCATCGTGGACAAGGCACCTTTGTGGCGAGCAAGCAGATCGTTCACAACCCATCCAAGCGCATCTCCATCACCGAATTGATGCGCCAGCAGGGTATCGAGCCCGAATGGAAGGTCCGCCAGCGCGATTATGTCACGCCACTCCCCGGCATTCAGGAAAAGCTAACTCTGCGGTCCAATTCCAAAGTTTACTTTGTAGATTTTCTACTCTCAGCAGACAAAGAACCCATTGGCCGCCACCTGACCTACCTCACCAAGCCCCTGGCCGAAGCGGGGAATATTGCGTCGCTCTCTGATGACGATCTCGGTATTTTTTTCAGAGCCCTACCCAACCGCGAAGGGACTCAAATCAGCCGCACTATTCAATCTGTCCCTGCCAGCAGTGAAGAAGCCAAGTTACTTAAGATTCGTGCAGGTTTCCCGATCCTTTCCATCGAAGTGACTTACAGCGACGCAGACGGTAACCCATTCGAACACCTCCGCGCCAACTACCGCGGCGACCGCTTCCAATTTCAATTGGATATCTAACCATCTCTCCCCTCGGAAGATGGCCAAGGTGAGGGCGAAACCTCATTTACAGGAGAATTTATGACGACCAAAACCTACGGTGACCCAAAGTCCACCATTCCCTATCAATGCTTCATGGGACGCTGGGAAGGCTTATGCAAAACCTTCACCCCCAAAGGCGACTTCATCGAATCGGCCGCCGTTCACATGGACGTATACTGGAACGAAATCGGTAAAAGTTGGCACCTGATGGAAGACTTTGAAAACCTCTACGAAGTCGGCAAGACCGTTTTTCATTCGGATATTTCCACTGACGGAAAATTCTGCTGGGCGGCCAGCGAACAGCTATCCCTGCATGGCTCCGAGCTCACCCCCTACAATTACGTCTTCACCATCGATAGCAAAATTTCAAAGACGCTTGTCCATAACAACCACTACTTCATCGACCCCAACAACCGCCGCATCATCACCCACAAATTACGTGAAGGCAAGACGCATATTTTCCAGATCCAGGATTTTGTAAGAATTCAACAGCCCTAGCGCCTGCCACCAACCGGTAATGACTATTTGCAGGGCGCTCCTGCTGTCAATGGCCAAATCTCTCATCCTTTCGGAGAACATATGATCGTTCAATCAACACCAGCAGGCAAACCCAATTTTGTCATCGAACAGATCGACCATGGCCGTATGGCAGGTCAATTCGCCGAAGCGTTTGGCAACGCCGTCTTCAAGCCATTGGTACCGCGCGAACTAATGAACTATGTCGTTGCCCATCACGACGAAGGTTGGGCAGCCGTGGATGCGCTCCGCGAACAATCTCCAGCTACGGGGCTGCCGCACCATCTCACCCAGACGCCGCTACCCTATTTGGTGCAGACATCCAAGGCCTCTCCCGATTTCAACGAAACGTATCATGCCTTTTGCGGGCTGCTCTCTTCCATGCACACCTATGGGCTTTTCAATGGTCGGTACGGCATGTCTGACTTTATCTTCATCGATAAGATCGCCCCTGAGAACAAACAAGCGGTGGTGGACATGCTCTCTGGCGAGCTCCAGCGCATGGACCGGTTGAAGTACGAGCTCTCCAAGAAAACAGAATCAGCTTCATGGGTGGAGAATGAAGCGCTCATGAACAATTACAAACTTTTGCAGTTCTTTGATACGCTGTCTCTTTATTTTCATATGACCCACGCTGAAGCCCGGGGCGAATCCAAATTCCTGCATGTCCCTGATGGCAAAGGCACCGATCACACGCTCACCATCAAGCCCAACGGTGACGGCGTATACGCACTAGCACCTTTCCCATTCAAAGGCGAAGTCACCGTTTCTGTGGAAGGTCGGTATCTTACACCACAGCCCCAGGGCACCGACCTCAAGGTCATTTTTAATTCAACGCCAAAAGAAAAACAAACCTACAAGATCATCGCTGAATAAGTCATGACATCCCCTCAATTTTCCCAGGCCTACGGACGCTGGGCAGGCAATGCCGAAGTGTTCGATTCGTTCGGTCGCTTCCTTGGCAACGGCTCCGACTATCGCAACGTCCAACAACTCGACGGCGGGCGGGTGCGTATCGATGTCTCATTCGTTGGCCCGTTCAAGCACAGCGGACACTACTTCATCCAACAGGAAGATGACCATCGCCTGTACGAAGGCCCCGCCAACATCGGCTATGCCGAAACGCTCAGCGAAAACCTGATCGACGCCAATGCCTATTGGTCCGCGCTTGGGTTAAGCCAGCGCTTCTTTTTGATGATCGTGGATGGCGACGTGCAACTTTCACTGGCGCAGATGTCGCGCGGTGAACATATGATGTATGTCATCGTCGGTCAAAACGACCGAGTGCCTGATTCGGTCCCCAATCCGCAGCCCACGCTGACAAGTGGTACGCACTACGACCTGCAAGATGACCCTGCTGCAGGGCGAAGTGAGATTCTCTTACATCGCGCCGGGATATGGCGCGGCGAATTAACCGCACTGGATTCAGAACGTAAACCGCTCGGAAAATTTTCATACTCCGAAAACATCAACGAAGAATTGCAAGTAGCCACTTCCGGCGGCGCTTTTGACAGTGCCACTCGCCACTTCCCACTTGTCACCAACCATTGGCAAGCATGGACCACAAAAGACTCTGAAATCGTCGGCTCCTACTCCATCAGTGGTGGTCGCGCCCTCAGCGGACAGTTCTATCACCGTGAAGCGCACCTACGCTGTTGGCGGCGTGATGTGGTGACTCTCGACGGCACACGCAAAGCCGTCGTCCAGCATTGGTATCGCGGCGGACAAAGAGTCGGCTCGCAGTTTGGTGTGTTGGAGTTCGAGAGAGCGTGACCCAACCATCCTTCCTCGGTGACTGGCTCGTCAGCGAATACCTCTACACCCCGGCCGGGGAGTATGCGGGCGTGATTCAGCAACGCCGCAAGCTCCAGCCGCAGGGAGATGTGGTCCGCGTGATCCAGATCTGCGAGCCGGTCAAAGTTGCGGATGGTATCTCTGCAAAAGCGCAGGATGTTGTAAATGTCATGAACAAACGTGTAGGCGAGTTTGTTTTTGACCTGAAGATCGTTGACAAGGCTCGACATTATCTCGGCGAAGATGTGGTCGGCGGCGGGTTCTCCTGGAAAGATGGCGTGCTGACCGCGCGCGGCATGTGGACTCGCTTTGGCTACAACTTCACATCATTTTCAATTTTGCTCAACCCTCGGAGACAGGTGACAGGTGGCAAGTTTTTTGTCGCAAACGAAGAAATAGCCACCATCGTCGGGGCGGCCGTACCGGAGGAAGACGGCTGGCCAACACTGGAGCCGACCAGCCCTGGCGGAACATATCGTGGTGAACGGTATTCGATCTCACCCGATGGTGAACTACTCGAAACACTTGCCATCATTGCGGATGAGAACACCTTCAACGATAAAGATGGAATGCGCGGCAGAGAAAAACAATATGGCGCATTGCGCGAAATGGAAATGGTCAGCGCCCCAGGCGAGACCATCTCCGCCATCGAAGTAACCGACCACGCCAGCGGAAGCATCGCTGGAATATGGAAAAAGTCTAGAGATGAGAAGTTGTATCAAGTCGAAGTGTATGTGTTGAAGAAATGACTGTGGCTAC
>CAZJMZ010000281.1:0-3834 GCA_964547115.1 uncultured Anaerolinea sp.
GGGGCGATGGGAGGCGGCGTGTGTTTGGGTCCACGTCGCTGGCCGCTCAGAGCAAGCCAGATCAGCAGGGCGATCAGAAAGAGGGTGACGACCAGTTTGAAAAGGTCGTACCCAGGGGCGCTGGCGCGTTTCATGAGGGCGCCTTATTTTTTGCGCGCCAATTTGCGGGCCTGTTTGAGCAGGTCGTCTTCATCGGCCAGGCGCTGGATGAGTTTGCCCAGAATGCCGCGCAGGTCATCGGCGGTGAGGGCGCCAAGTTGCTCAAAGGTGTAGATGCCGGCCTCGTTGAGTTTGCGTGAGATGACCGGGCCAATGCCTTTGATGACCTTCAGGTCATCAGGGACAATGGTAACGGCCTCAGGCTCCGGCTTCACAGCGACGGGTTCGGGCGCAGGCGCAACTTCCACGGCGCGGGCCGGGATGGGGGCGGCGGGCACAGGGATGGGTGCGTTGGCGGCGGCCATGCGCTGCTCATGACGTGTGCGCCAGTAGAAGTAGTCGATCAGCCATTCGATCAACCAGCCGACCAGCACGCCCAGTAAAAAGACGAATAACGGTTTCATGGTTCCTCGGTTCATAGGATTGCCTGTTGGAATGCGATAAGCGAATACCGCCTTGCGGCGGTATCAGCAGGCGCCCCCGCGCAGACTCGAACTGCGCTCTTCGGCTCCGGAGGCCGACACTCTGTCCACTGAGCTACGGGGGCGAGCGAACGGTATTTTATCACAGAGCACAGGCCCAGGCATCAAAAGCCGGAGACTTTTGATGCCTGGGTAATCATCAGGCTTTGGCCAGTGGCGCGAGTTGCGTCAACTCGCCGCGCAATTGCTGGATGATCAGAGCGTTGCCGCCTTCATCTCCGTGCCTGGCGTATTGTTCTTTTTTGTGGGCCAGTTCGCCGCACACCTGGTAGAAGCGGGAGGTCTGCCGGAACGTGCCGGAGGAGAGGGCCGAGAGATGGGAACCGGTCTGGAAGAACGAGATGGCGCTGTTGTATTGCTGAGGCGAGATCAGGCCCAGTTGTACTTCCTCGGTCAGGTGGCGTTTGAGGAGGTTGCGTTCGTTATTGACCATCCAGATAATGAACGCCAGCATGCAGGCATACCCGAAATAGTCGGCCAGCAGGCCCAACAGGAATCCCCCGCCGCCGCCGATCAAGGTACCAAAGGTATTGTGGAAGGAATGGGTCAGCACGGCAATGGTGTAGCCCGCAGGGACAGCGATGATCTTCACGAGCGTGTTACGGCTGGTGCGTGCCACTGCCAGCCCGATACCCGTGAAGGCCGTAAAGAACGGGTGCATCCATCCCACCAGCAAGACCCGCACGAACACCAGCGTCCAGAAACCTTCCCAGCCCGCCTCTTGAAAGCCATTGCGATAGATATAAAGCACATTTTCGATGGCAGCAAAGCCCATGGCTGTAATGGCGCCGTATACAACACCATCCAATACCGAATCGAACTCCTTACGGAACATCAGGAAGACGACCAGCACCGCCAGCCCCTTCAACGACTCTTCGATGATGGGCGCCACAATGGATGTGGTTCCAAAATCCGCGGCGCTTTCTGAGCCGGTCACCATATAGATGCCAATGCCGAAAGCTGTGTTGAGCAAATATGCCCCGCCGCCTGCGATCACCACGCCCCACACAAAGGCCGCGCCCAATAACACCTTGGGTTCCTTCTCGTACCGGTCCAGCCAGTTGACGAATGCCGCAAACAAGAACATCGGCACGAAACCGAAAAAGAACGCTCCAAACAATGGCATATGGCCTCCGAATTATTCCTTGAAGATCAATTTCGTCCGTTCGATGCGCGTTTCATCGAACGCGATACCCAACTCGGCCAGCACTTCCTCCGGCCTGCCGGTGGCGCCTTCGCGGGCCGCCAGCCGCATTGCGATTGTATCACCGCGTACTTCCACCCACTCGATGAGCGGACGCAGGTCATACTGCTTTTCGCGCCGGATGCGGATAATGGACTCAGCCGCCATCAACGCCTCCACGCTCCGCCTCACCTCCGACGGGAAGCCTGCCTCGATCATCCGCACCTCATACTCCGCTGAGAGCACTTGCGTCTGCAGGGCCGGGGCGCGCTCGTCCACTTGCGACACCGCCGAAACATGGATACCTGGCGGCAGGGTGGCGTTCAGCTGATCGGGGAGCGAATCAAGCTCAATGTCGCGTTCGAGGCGCAGGTCCAGCACTTCGCATGTGGACGAAAATCCCAACGGCAGGGCGGCGGCAATATTCATCCGAGGCTGGGGGTGGAAGCCCTGAGAGTAGGCCAGCGGTAATTCCGCACGGCGGGCGGCCCGCTCCCAGAGTTTATGCAGGTCGAGATGACCGGTGTAGCGCAAAGCGCCTTGTTTCGAGAATGTGATTTGAATACGCATGGGTGACATATAAAATCCCGCAAGAGTGCGGGATGCTTTATTCCTTGAGGTTCATGGCGTTGGTCGTCAGCCAGACCTTGATATCCCGAATATGACTGCGATAACGCAGATAGGTGTGTTCGGCAACCTGGGTCAACACGTCGTGGCGTTGGAGTGTTTCGTTGGGGAGCTTTTCGAGCAGGGCGACGATGGAATTGAAGGCTTGCAACTCCTGCACCACGATCTCCTCCAGCGCCACGTTTTTGTAGTGTTCGTAGACCCAGCCCTGAGCTTCTTCGGCGCTGAGTAGGGGGGCGCCGAAATCAGGGTAGCCGAATTCGTTGCAGAACGTATCCAGGGCCGGGTAGGTTTGGGCGGGGGTGTACGGCTCGTTCTGGGCCAGTTCGCTCAGACGGTCGGCCACGTGTTGTTCATACGCCCAGACTTGTGCGATGATGTCTTTGATGGACCAGGT
Organism: uncultured Anaerolinea sp.; assembly: GCA_964547115.1. Taxonomy (GTDB): domain Bacteria; phylum Chloroflexota; class Anaerolineae; order Anaerolineales; family Villigracilaceae; genus Defluviilinea. Next base: position 2,849 of record CAZJMZ010000281.1, read on the forward strand.
TCCGACCACACCCTTCATGGTCATGCGGCGCGAAAAGCCGATGCGGTTCAAGAGTAACTCGAACTTATCACGTTCGTGCAGCAGGCGCTGAAGGAAGGCGTCGCGGTGCAGGGAGGTGGTCATCAGTCACCCACCATGGGCAGGCTGGTGACTGCCGTTTCCACCGTTACTTTGGGGGCGGGCGATTTCACGTCCGGGCATTTCCACACATCGCCGGGATTCTCGCGGCGCATATTGGCGAAGGTCGGTAAAATGCCACAGGCGAAGCAGTTGAGGCGGCAATCCACGCGGATCTGACCTTCTAGTGATTGCCTGAAGTCTTGGAACAGGAAGTTCTTGCGTACCGCTGCGGTGATATGTTCCCACGGGAAGACTTCGTCGGTGCGGCGCTGGCGATGGGTGTAGAAGAGTGGGTCGAGTCCGTGTGTGGCGAAGGCTTCCATCCAGGTCTGGTATTTGCGGCCTTCGTACCAGGCGTCGAATTTGGCGCCGTTCTGCCAGGCGGTATAAATGACCTCTGCCAGCTTGCGGTCACCGCGCGAGAGCCAGGCTTCGAGGAAGGAATCTTCGGCATCAGTAAGGCTGAGTTTGATGTTGCGGTCACGACCCAGTTCGCGGCGCAGCAAAGCCTGCTTGGCTTTGATCTGCTCGGGGGTATCGCACGAGACCCACTGGAAGGGGGTCTGCGATTTGGGGACGAAAGTGCTGACACCCGCATTCAATTTCACGCGCATGCCCGCCACCTTGCGCCCTTCGGCGATGACGCGTTTGCACAGGTCTGCAATGGCTTGAACATCCTCCAGCGTTTCGCTGGGGTGCCCGATCATGAAGTATAGCTTGATGGTAGTCCAGCCGCGGCGATAGACTTCGCGCGTGGTGTTGATGATATCTTCGTCCGAGATGTATTTGTTGATGATGCGGCGCATGCGTTCGGTGGCGGCTTCGGGGGCCAGGGTGAATCCGCCGGAGCGCTTGTCTTTGAGCTT
>CAZJMZ010000282.1:0-3828 GCA_964547115.1 uncultured Anaerolinea sp.
GCGTTCGCAAGCATGAGCGTGCGGCGGGAATCGAGTCGTTTTGCCACCCAGTTGCGCCACGGATAGAGCGAAAGCATGGCGATAAAAAATGCGCCGCCCAGAATCACTGTCGCGAGACTTTCATCTACTTTGAGGCTGTATTTGAGGTAGAAGAGAATGCCCGTTTGTAATGAGCCGGTGGCAAAGAAACGCATGGTCTGCGCGCCTGCCGCGGTGAGGTAACTGCGATTGGCAAAGGTGTATTTGAGCGCCTCCAGAAATGGGAAGCTGGTATCGGTGTGCAGTTCCTTGCGCTCGAACATCGCAGGATAGCCTGCGTAAATGGCAATGACCGAGATCCCGGCGAACAACATCGCCATGCCGCTCCAGCCCATGATATTTGCCAGCATGGGCGGCAATGCCGCACCGATGAACAAACCTATGATCTGGAAGATGTTCATCTTCGCGGCAACATCGGTCCGTTCTTCATACGAACCGAACATTTCAGGGAGCAAGCCGTAATAGCCCGTGGCCAGTGCCGTATATAAACCCTCCCATACGATGATGGCTGTGCCGAAATAGATCAACAACCCGCGCGGGTCAGATTTGCCATCGAACGGCGCAGTGAAGAGCAGGGCGAATGCCAGTGCGTAGGGCAGCCCACCAAACAGGATGTATGGGAGCCTGCGTCCCCAACGCGAACGGGTTCTGTCAGAAGCGTATCCGAGCGCAGGGTTGTTCAAGGCATTGTAGATGGTATAGAAGAACCAAAAGGTGGAGTACAGTGCCACAGGCAGGTTCTTGATATCCACGATATAAAAGGCGATCACCCCTGCCACGGCTTCGCCTGGAATGGTGATACCCAGACTCGAGAGTGAATACATCACGCGCGTCTTGGTGCTGGTTTGAAATTCGCTGCTCATGATTTGTGTGCCTCCTTGGTCTGCGGTCATCCTGCTTTTCTCATTGCATCCCGTATTGCCCGGTACCCGATCACCTTGAGACCCTCACGTTCCACAAATATCTTCAACTCATCGCTCATGAATGCGTTGTAATTCGCCACGCGCGCGCGCCAATCGGGCGCGATCGCGCGCAGTTCAGGCGTGTCAATGGACGGGTGCAAAATGAAATGGGTGATCCCAACCGGCAAGCCGCCCAGCAGTTTCTTCGCCACCTCAATATGGTCATCGCCATGTTCCAGCGGCATGCCCAACACGCCGTCCATCATCGGCACGCCCATGCTTTCCATCATCTCCATCACGGGCGCATACCGCACGCGCTCTTCATCGTCCACGCCCATCAGGTCGATTCCCGCCGCGTTGAGTCTCGGCAAAAAGTTCGGCAACAACCGGCTGGATGCCGCCTGCACATATGATTGGATGTACTTCGGATTCATGATCGTGCCCATGTGTGAATCGACATGTGTCACATCGATGCCTGCCTTCAAGGCTTTTTCGATCTGGGCGTTGACTTCGACTTCCACTGCTTCTGCAGATGCATTGTCATACACTGCCTGATGCCATTGATGGAAGTACCCCGCTTCATCCATCAAGCCGGAGCCTGCTTTGCCTCCCGAAACTGGTCCCCACCGATAGTTTTCCCACTCCGCGTTCAGTGTGGCATGGACGCCCATATCCATATCTGGATTCTCCCTGCACATCTGCGCCACCGCCGGGAACCATGGGCATGGGGTCATGGTGGCGCCTGAAGAGATCCCGCCAAACGCCCACAAGTCCTTGAACGCCTGCACGGAGGCATGACACATGCCGATGTCATCGGTGTGGATGATGACGAGTCTATCGTTGTCTGAAAAGCCTAACTTCTTGAGATATGGATTCGGTTTCATGGTCTTGTCCTTTCATACATATACTGCTGGTTGAGTAGGGCTGAGCGTTCGTTGCGAAGCCCATATCGAAACCAGCAGGTAGCAAGAGGTCTTAATGTTACAAGATGCGCTCTGCTTAGTGATGGTTTCGATACGCTCCTCGTTTCTCTCGTCGCTACTCAACCATCGGATTACCTCCACAGCCTGCGATACTTCTCAATGATTTCATCTTCCCATTTCAACTCATCCGAATTGGGAATGCGCCCTTCACGTTCCATCACTTCGAACACCTGGGTCATACCCTGCTCCAGTGAAATCTGTGGATGGAACTCAGGCACATCGCGGAATAATTTTTCGGACGAGTAGTAATCGTTGTATGCGAACTCATCTTCAAGAATGCCCATGTCTGGAACGTTGAGCCGTTTGAGGTCTTCAAACGGAATGCCGATGAGTTCCACCTCTCTGCCGAGAACCTTGTTCGCCAGCCGATGATAATCAAGCCAGGTGTAATAGCCGCGATCGACGGCGTTGTAGGTCTGCCCGATGGTGTGTTCCTTGCCGATGACGCCCACAAAGGCTTGGGCAATATCATCCACATGCAGGTGTTGGTGAATGGCAAAGCCATCGCCGCAGATAAGGATCGGTTTGCCTTTTTTGACACGGTCGATCCAGGAGAAGTCCCAGCAAATTTGACGGAGCATCCCTTGCACAGGTCCGTACGTCGTGGATGGTTTGATGATGACCACAGGGAATTTCTCGCGATGATACGCTTCGAGATAAACATGGTCTGCGGCAACCTTGTTGCGACCGTATTCGGTGTTGGGGCGTAGGGGATGGGTCTCGTCCACGGGGAGGTAATCGTATCGGATGCCATACGTGCAAGTCGTGGATGTTTGCACGAACCAGCCCACACCGCGAAACGCACGGACGCTTGACGCGGCATCTTCGGCGGTAAAGCAGATCATGTCGATCGCTGCGTCAAATTTCTCGGCTTGCATTTTGCGTTCAAAGTCTTCGCGGTTATGACGGTCGCCAAGGATGACACGTACGCCATCCGGGGCTGGGCTGCCCTGTCCGCGATTGAACAGCACAACTTCATGTCCCTTTTCAAGCAGCAGCCGCACAATGGGCTGGCTGATGTTTCCAGTGCCACCAACAATTCCGATTTTCATGATTATCCTTCTTTCACGCTGAGCGAAGCGTAGCGCAGTCGAAGCGCACGTTCGCTTGTAACCTTGCCCTTCGACTACAGACTTCGCAACGAACGCTCAGTCTTCCGCTCTGGGCGATGATTAAATTCCAACATGCAATGCAGCAGTGTTCAACACCTTGAGCGGCTCGCCGCGCTCAAATGAGTGTCCCTGCGCGACTTGAATGGATTTCTTGTCGAGCAGTGCGACGCGCCGGTCCATGCCTGCGGGGGCAAACTGCGTTTCATAACAACGGACGGTTGCCACCTTCTGCTCCCAGACGGCGGAGATATCTGAAATGTAGTTCGGCTCGCGGGTGTGATAGAAGGCGATGCCTTGAATCTCATGTCCCTCGTAAGCCGTATCAATTGTCGGGTCGGAGGAGGCGATCTTGGTCAAGCCCGCGAACATGACCGCTTCGGCGGTGGCGAGTCCGGTCTGAATATGGTCGCGATGTCCCTCGTAGGTCAGCCACGGATCGACCGTGAAGACAAAATCGGGTTTGAGGAGACGCAGGTATTTGAGCAGGTCGCGGCGCACAGCGAAGTAGTCGTAAGCGCCTGCATCGGGGTAACCCAGCCAGTATTGCTCCTGCACACCGACGATCTTTGCCGCGGCGAATTGGTCGCGTTTCAGGGCTGCGGCGGCGGCTTCATCGGTCAATGAAATATCATCGATGCCCATCAGATCGTCGGTGACGGTGAGATAGATCAACTCGGCGCCGTGTTTTGCCAGTTTTGCAAGCGTCCCAGCCACAGCCATATCATTATCATCGTAATGCGGCTGGACGCACAGAATGCGTTTGGCGGCGAAAATATCCGGGGTGGGGAGGAG
>CAZJMZ010000283.1:0-3826 GCA_964547115.1 uncultured Anaerolinea sp.
ATTTCAAAATTCAAACACTGAATTTTGGGTTATAATTGCGCGCTGTGCCTGAAAACTTTACAGAGTATTCTGTTCACATCAAGGAGAAATAATGTCCAAAGCCAATCTGATCAGCCCCTACGGGGGCAAGCTGGTAAACCTTGTAGTGGAAGGGCCCGAGCGCGAAGAGTTGATCGCCCGCGCCGGAAAACTGCCTTCCATCAAGATCACCATGCGCAACCTGTGCGACCTTGAACTGATCGCCACCGGTGGCTTCTCGCCGCTCACCACCTTCATGGGCAAAGCGGACTATGACCGAGTGCTCAAGGAAATGCGCCTCGCTGATGGCACGCTCTTCCCGCTGCCCATCACACTGACGGCCGACCCCAAGGAACTGCCGACCGTGGGTGAGGAACTGGCCTTGCGCAACGCCAACTTCGACCTGATCGCTGTGATGCGCCTCGATGAGGTCTATCACTGGGATGCCCAGACCGAAGCCGCGCTGGCCTATGGTTCCACCGATACCAAGCACCCGATGGTCTCCGAGATGGGACGCTGGGGCAAGGTCTGCATCTCCGGTCCGTTGAAGGTCATCAACCTGCCGAAGTACTATGACTTTGTCAATCTGCGCCACACCCCGGCTCAGGTGCGATCCATGCTCGAAGCGATGGGCAATGACAATGTCGTCGCCTTCCAGACCCGCAACCCCCTGCACCGCATCCATGAAGAATTGACCAAGCGCGCCGCCGCGCAGGTGAATGGTTCGCTGATCGTGCATCCCGTGGTTGGTATGACCAAGCCCGGTGATGTGGACCATTACACCCGCGTGCGCACCTACAAGGCATTGGTCGATAATCACTATGACAAGAAAAACACCATGCTCAGCTTGCTGCCGCTGGCCATGCGCATGGCCGGCCCCAAGGAAGCCATCCTGCATGCCATCATCCGCCGCAATCACGGCGCAAATCACTTCATCGTGGGTCGTGATCATGCGGGCCCGGGCAATGATTCGTCGGGCAAGCCGTTCTACGGTCCGTATGATGCGCAGGAACTTATGAAGCAGCATGAGGCTGAACTCGGCGTCAAGATGGTGCCGTTCGAAATGCTCGTCTACCTGCCCGATGAAGACCGCTATGTGGAAGAGAAGGACGTGCCGAAGGGCGCCAAGGTCGCCAATATCTCGGGCACCCAGGTGCGCGATGATTATCTCGCCAAGGGCAAACTGCTCCCCGAGTGGTTCACCCGCCCTGAGACTGCCGAGATCCTGCGCGAGATGTACCCGCCGCGCCACAAACAAGGCTTCGGCATCTGGTTCACCGGTTTGAGCGGTTCCGGCAAATCGGCCACCACAGCCGTGCTTACCTCCCTGCTGCTCGAGCGCGGACGTGAGACCGCCATCCTCGATGGTGACGTGGTCCGCACCCACCTGAGCAAAGGTCTCGGCTTCAGCAAGGAAGACCGCGATACCAACATCCTGCGCATCGGCTTCGTGGCGGGTGAGATCGTCCACGCGGGCGGCATCGTCATCTGCGCCGCCATCAGCCCCTATCGCGCCACCCGCGAAGAGGCCCGCAAGATGGTCGGTGAGAACTTCATCGAAGTCTTCATGGATACACCCGTCGAAGTCTGCGAACAGCGCGACGTGAAGGGTCTGTACGCCAAGGCGCGCCAGGCCGTGGCCGACGGCAAACCGATGGGCTTCACCGGGGTTGATGACCCATATGAACCGCCGATCAAACCCGAGATCAGCCTGCAGGGCTACGGCGCCACCCCCGAAGAGAACGCCCGCAAGATCATCCAGTACCTCGAAGACCAGGGCTTCCTGCTCAAGAGCTAAACACAAGGAGACGCAGTATGCAAGCGGGGATGCATACTGCGTCCTTTTTTTGACCGGGCAGGCGGAATGTGCACACTTCATCCTGCCTGCAACTTCGTGGTACATTTCTTCCATGTCTTATCAAGCCAAACTCCGCCTCGCTTCCTTCCTCACCCTCTTCCTGCTTGCCATGACCGGGACCTATATCCTCCTTCAGGCAACTCCCGAAGGGCTGGGCCTCTCCGATGACTCCATCGCCTACATTGCCGGGGCACGCAGCATGCTGGCCGGTGATGGGTACCGCGAAGCCTGGCTGGCCAGCAACGGCCTCGTGACGCACTTCCCGCCGGGATTCTCCTCAGTGTTGGCGTTCTTTGGGCTGTTCGGGCTCGACCCGTTGCGCGGCACACGCTTTGTCAATGCGCTTTTGTTCGGGCTCAACGCCGGGTTGTTGGGGGTGCTGGTCTGGCGCATGACGCCCTCGCTCACCGCAGGGTTCGTCATCGGTGGGTTGTTCATCGGCAGCAGTGAGATGTTGCAGGTCCATGCCGCCGCTATGAGCGAGCCGCTCTTCATTTTTCTCTGCCTGCTCTCGTTCTGGATGTTCGACCTGTATTTCGAGTTCCCGCCCTCCTCAGTGGGGCGCGGCATTGCCGGGGAATGGTGGTGGCTGCTGGCTTGTGGTGTCTTTGCCGGGCTGGCCTATCTCACACGGTATGCCGGTCTGGCGCTGGCGGCCACGTTCCTGGTTGCCATTGGCATTCTGCGCACCAACTGGCGCAAACGCCTCATCAGCATGGGCATCTTTCTGGCGGGCTTTTTGCCGTGGGCTGCGGGCTGGGCGCTTCGCAACCGCCTGCTGGCCGATAGCGCCACCAACCGCACGCTGGTCTGGCACCCCGTCACTGCCGAGAATTTGCAGATCGGGCGCTACGAACTCTCACAGATCCTCAGCCTCAATGAAGTGTGGCGGGTGGCCCTGTTCAAAGCGCCGTATGTGATCGAAGGAATCACTGTCCTGGTGCTGGGCATCACGCTCGCATGGACCCTGCTCACAGCGTGGACTCACTTCTCGAAGCCGAATCAACTCCCGGCGGTGAATCGAAGCGGCAAGCCGTCGCGGGAGGTCATCTCGTTCACGGCGGCGTTGTTCCTGTTCGCGTACCTGGCTTCGATCCTGGCTTCCATGTCGTTGTTCGATGCAGCCACCAAGTTCAAGTTGCGCATTCTGGCGCCAATGCTGGTGTCGCTGTTGATCCTGCTGGTGTATGCGGGCATCTGGCTGCGCAATCGCAACCGCCCGCTGGTCATTGTGCTGACGGTCATTGCGCTGGCTTTCTCGTTCTATAAGCAATCCGTCACCGTCAACGAATGGACGAAGACCGGGCTGGGGTATGCGTCGTTCCGCTGGTACGATTCGCAGGCCATGGCCTATCTGCGCGACCTGCCCGCCGACATACGCATCTACACCAACGAACCCGGCGCGGTGTATCTGTATGTGGGCCGCGGTGCAGTGGTGTTGCCTGACCGCTACGACTCAGCCACCGGCCTGACCCGCGATGAAGGTTTCGAACAGGGACTCATCGTGATGCGGCAGGAGATCACCGCCGGCAAAGCGGTGCTGGTTCTGTTCGAGCGTGGTGAAAATGTCGCCAACGATGTGCCGCTGTTAACCGACGGCTTGCAACTGGTCTTCAAGGCGCAAGGCGATACGATCTATTCCAAACCGTAAAGGGACCTCATGACCATTCAACAAAAATTCGACCTCACCGGGCGCACCGCCATTGTCACAGGTGGCGTGGGCCTGCTCGGCGCAGAATTCTGCCGGACGCTCGCCGAAGCGGGCGCGTCGGTGGCAGTGGTGGACTTGAACACCGCCTCTGCCTCCGCCGTAGCTGATACGCTCACGAAAAGCGGATACGCCGCCCAGGCCTTTCCCACCGACATCACCAAACCTGACTCGGTGAATGCGATGGTGGAGGGTGTGCTCAAAGCCTTTGGCCGCATTGACATTCTCGTCAACAGCGCTGC
>CAZJMZ010000284.1:0-3820 GCA_964547115.1 uncultured Anaerolinea sp.
CGCGCTGACAGACCCCTCCCAGCCTATTATGGTCAAGGCCGGTGAGGTCTTCATGGTCGTTGTCGAATCCAATCCGTCCACGGGCTATCACTGGGAAGTCGTTGGTGAATTGAATGGGCTCGAAGTGGTCTCGCATGAATACACCGCTTCAGAACCGGTCATGCCCGGCTCCGGCGGCGTGGAAGTGTGGACGTTGAAGGCCGTTACAGCCGGAGAGACCGCGTTCGTCTTGGGGAACTACCCTCCTGGCGATGGCACCACCTTCGAGCAGGAAACGCGTTTTACCATCACCATCCAATAGCCGCTGATTCTCTCATCAATCGCAACCCGGACGGATTTTACGAAATCCGCCCGGGTTGTTTTTTCATGGTGTTGCTCCACCCTCTTTGCAAAGCCTTTGCACTCCATTTGTTTATCCACCCTGCCGCGCCTTGCGCGGTACAATGTTTTTGCTGCCCGAATTTGTGGAAGGATTTCAATATGTATCGAGTGCCCATCAACCTCCAATCTGATGCGCCGCAGTTGGGGGATGTTCAAGAAGACCAGGAGCAATTGGTCGTCATCTTTTACTGGTTCATCGCTTTGATCCTGGCCGGGTTGGTGGCGGGTATTTTCATCACGCTGTCCAATGGAAATGTGGATAATGCATTCATCGACGGCCTGAGCACTCTGCCGGTGCTGTTCTCGCTGTACTTTGTCCGCCGCCGGATGTTCGAACCAGCCGCGGCTTTCATTGCGGTCGTGTTGATGACATCCATTACGTTCACCGCCACCAATGGGCTGGGAATCCATCATCCAGGTGTGTTGGGGTACGGCGCCATCCTCATTGTCGCCAGCCTTGTCACCCGTACGCGCACCCTGCTGGTCCTGTTGGGCTACAACTTATTGTGTGCCGCCTGGCTGGTGTTTGGTGAACTGCTGGGCTGGTATATCCCTGGCCGGTTGGTACGCAGTGTACCTGGTGATTTCTTTACCGTTACCATCATCCTGATACTCACCGCGGTCATGGTGCGCATGATCACCGAGACCATGTTCCAAAACGCTTTGCGCCTGCGTGCCGAGCTGCGTGAGCGCCAGATCGCTGAAGCCAAATACCGCGCCATCTTTGATAACGCCATCGACGGCATCTTTCAAAGCACGCCCACCGGGCAGTTCGTCAATGTTAACCCGGCCATGGCGCGTATGTATGGCTACGACTCTCCCGCCGATATGCTCGCCCGTGTCACCGATATTGCCGCCCAGTTATATGTAGACCCCGAACATCGCAAGGCCCTGCGCGCCCGCCTGGCTGCCGGGGAAAAGATCAATAACTTTGAATCGCTCGACCTGCGCAAGGATGGCTCCACCTTCTGGACCGCCATGAATGTGCAAACCATCACCGATGAACGCGGCCAGGCCCTCTATTATGAAGGCACCGTGGAGGACATCACGCCGCGCAAACTGGCTGATGAAGCCCTGCGCCAGTTCAAAGCCATCATGGATGATTCTTACGACGCCATCTTCATCGTCGACCCCGTCACCAGCCGCTACAAATATTTCAACGAACGCGCCCGGTTGTTGCTTGGCTATAGTGCGGACGAATTGCTCACATTAAGTGTGATCGATATTGCCACCCACATCACTGATATGCACATCTGGCATGAACGCGCCGACCTCGTGCGCCTGAGCAATGGAGTGCTACTTGAGACCTTCTATCGCCGCAAAGACGGCTCCACCTTCCCGGTGGAAGTAAGCGCCCGTTCGCTCACCTACGGCGGTGAAGAAATGGTCGTTGCTTTTGTGCGCGATATCACCGAACGACGCCGCGCCGAGCAGGAACGCGAACGGCTCATTCAGGAACTCGCCAACAAGAACACCGAACTCGAACGTTTCACCTACACCGTCTCTCACGACCTCAAAGCCCCATTGGTCACCATCCGCGGCTTTCTCGGCTATCTCGAAAAAGACGCGCTGGCTGGCAACGCCGAAAAGGTCAGCCATGATGTGGCCCGCATCAACGGCGCCGTGGACAAGATGCATGACCTGCTCAACGACCTGCTCGAACTCTCGCGCATTGGTCGCCTGATGAACGAGCCAGAGACCATCCCGCTCAACGACCTGGTCAACGATGCGTTGGATATCGTCCACGGGCGGCTGACAGCCCGTCACATCACGGTTCAGACTCAACCCAACCTGCCTCTCGTCAGGGGCGATCGCCGGCGCCTGACAGAGGTCCTGCAAAACCTGCTCGACAACGCCGCCAAATTCATGGGTAACCAGCCCGAGCCGCGCATCCGCGTTGGCCAGCGCGGCACAGACCCAGCCACGGGCGATCCCGTCTTCTTTGTGCAAGATAACGGCCTGGGCATTGCTCCCGAACATCACGATCGTGTCTTTGGCTTGTTCAACAAACTCGATGCCAAGACCGAAGGCACCGGCATCGGTCTGGCTTTGGTGCGGCGCATCATTGAATTTCACGGCGGGCGCATCTGGGTCGAGAGCGCTGAGGGCCAGGGTGCCACATTCTGCTTCTCGCTGGTAGAGGCAGGCCGGGGGGAGTCTGAGGCGGTTTCTGGTCCACATTAATTAAATAAGAAGAACGTCCCGCAGGGCAGTGTTTGACCTTGCGGGACGTTCTTGTATATCTGCGTGTAGCTGAGTTTACAGCTGCGAGGTGCAGTTCGGGCAGCGGTGCGCCTTGATCGGAATGGCAGTGAAGCAGTGCGGGCATTCCTTGGTGGTGGGCTCGGCGGCAGGGGCCGGCTTTTGCATGCGATTCATAGTGCGGACGATTAGAAAGATGACAAAGGCAATGACCACAAAGTCGATGATCGATTGGATGAACGCGCCATACTTGATCTGGGCGCTGCCAACGGTGATGGCCAGGCTGCCGAAATCGACGCCGCCGATCAGCAGGCCAATGATCGGCATGATGACATCCCCGACCAGTGAGGCAACGATCTTGCCAAATGCGCCGCCGATGATCACACCGACTGCCAGGTCGATGACGTTGCCGCGCATGGCGAAATCCCTGAATTCTTTGAGCATGGTAACTCCTCCGGGTTTGAATTTTGGATACGATGGCATTCTACTGCCTGGGGTGGGGGCTGTCAACAAAACTGGGTTTTCTAAGGTGACGCTTAGGAAAATGCGGTTTCATTGGGTTTCTGTAGCATATTTGTCTGCTCAAATGAGGAGTTTGTAACCCTACGCTAGTACTGCTGTTGACGCTCCTTTGGAATTGGGTATAATGCCTTTACCAAATTGAAAGGCAACATTTCACCAGCGTATTGCCGTTCCAGAGACATTTCGCGTTTGTTGCTTATAAGCCGGAAACCTTTTAATTCAAGGAAAGGAGGTGGTTTGGGGAGAGAATGTTATTTGGTTAAAACCCTGTCGTGTATTTGCTTGTCAACTTTTAAATCAACCTAAAAATCCTTTGTAGGAGGAGAAATCCCATGTTGAAAAACCGTATCATGCTGGTGCTCGGGCTCCTGGTAACAGTGAGCATGGTGCTGGCCGCTTGTGGTCCTGCCGCCACCGCCGAACCGGCTGAACCCGTCGTCATCACCAAAGAAGTTGTGGTGACCAAGGAAGTCCAGGTGGAAGTGGAGAAGGAAGCCTTCACCACCCCGCATCCCATTCTGAGCGACCTCAAGGTCCGCCAGGCGCTTTCATACTGCACCAACAAATCTGACCTGCTCGCTTCGGTCTATCCGTTGACCACCGAAGAGCAACGCGCCGGTCTGGTGATGAACACCTTCATCCCCCGCGATTCGTGGGCTTATGCCGGTGACGACAATGTGACCGTCTATCCTTTTGACCCCGAAAAGGGCAAGGC
>CAZJMZ010000285.1:0-1444 GCA_964547115.1 uncultured Anaerolinea sp.
CATGCTCTCCCCCGCTGACCTGCTCCACCTCCCCTACACCCGTGACCTGACGGAAGGTGGCATTGCGTATGCGGTGCGGTCGCTGCCGTACACGTACAATCGCATGGGCGGCTCACCCTATGAACGCTTGCGGCGCATCGTGGCGGGCGTGGCTGTGGAGTTGGCGTTCCGTCGTTATCTATCCGAGCAGGAGGTCCCTTTCGATGTGCAGGGTGCCACGCCCTTCACCGACCCCGACCGGTACGACGTTGCCCTGGGCGGGCGGCGCTGCGATATCAAATCGTTCCTCATCACCTACCGCGAACAGATCGCCGAAATGAAACGCGACCCGCGCCTTGTGCTCAACGCGCCTGCGCTCGTGCCCTCCGACCAGAACGCCGCCGAAGGTCACACCGATAATGACCTGTACCTCTTTGCCTTTCTACCGGGGCTCATTGCCGCCTCACAGGATGATCTTGGCAAGGTCATCGCCGCGGGCCAGCCGCATTGCCTCGTGCATGCCATGCCCGAGGCGTGGACCCGGCCCGAGGGCTGGCATCCGCTGGGGCAACTGGCGCTGAAATCAGAATCAGCGGAGACTCAGACCGTCGAAGTCGGCGGGCAGGACGCGGGGAGAGAGATGCGGTCCGTCATCGTGGAGCTGCCGCCACGCACGCGCATCCTGCTCGACCTCGAATTGCACTCGGTGGCTTATATCCGCACCCAGAACCTGCCCGAGGCCCGCCTGGGCATTCACAGCCCGGCGCTCAACGAGACCCACCTCATCAGCCCGCTCGATTGGGGCAACATCTGGGTCTATGGCACGGGCGTGCTGCTGGCCGGTTGGATCACGCGCGGCGAATTCAACGCCAACGCGCGTTCGATTCTGCCCGGTGCCCGCGTCTTTCAATACGACCGCACCCGCACGAAAAATCTCGCGGTCACAGTGGCCCACCTGCGGCCGCTGGCCGAACTCTTTCAACGTGTAAAGGAATGGAACGCCGATTTATAGGTGACACATGCAAACAAAACGCCTGACCCTTGGATTCATTGCCCTGACCCTGCTGGCCTGCAACTACGTGACGCAATTGATCGCGCCACCGACCAGCACCCCGCCTCAACCCACCCCCAGCCTGACCCTCAGCCCCGCACCTGACTCCACGCTGACGCCCACCCCGCTGGTCCCGGCGCACATCCCACCGCAATGTGCAAACCAACCGATTGCCACCGTGCAACCTGAGGTGGCCCTGGCCCAACCCACGCTGGAGGCTAAACCCAACCCGGTCATCTCCACCCAGCAGCAATTGAAGATCTTCGACCAAATGGTCAACGATGTGGAGGAGAACTACGTCTACCCCGATTACAACGGGATCGACTGGGAAGCGCTCAAGGCCCGCTACCGCGCCAAAGTGGAAGCCGGGCTCGATACCGAGAACTTCTATCTCGAACTGCAGAACATGGTCTT
>CAZJMZ010000285.1:1544-3815 GCA_964547115.1 uncultured Anaerolinea sp.
GGCAACCGCCTGCGCGGGCCGGAATGCTCGGTGGCCATCGCCAAAGTGCAGGCCCCGGGTGAGGCACCACGCGAAGTGATGATGATGCGTTATCGCATCTCGGGCGCGGTGCCGCTCGATGCGCGGCTGGTCAACACGGCCGATGGCTCAAAGATCGGCTATATCTTCCTGCCTTCGTTCTTCGATGAGACCCTGCCTGGTCAGATGGAGGAAGCCCTCAATCGCTTCGGCCAGCTCGACGGCCTGATCCTCGACCTGCGCCTGAACGGCGGCGGCAGCAGCACGGTGGCCTACCCCATCATGTCCTTCTTCACCGATGGCAAGCTGGGCGAATTCGTCAGCCGTGCGGATGCGCGCCCTTTGCGCATCCGTGCCAACCCGGTGCAAAATTCACAGACCGTGCCGTTGGTGGTGCTGGTGGGCGATGAAACGGTCAGCTTTGCCGAGATCTTCGCCGGGGTGATGAAGGATTCCGGCCGCGCGAAAGTCGTCGGCCAGACCAGCCTCGGCAACGTGGAACTGCTGTTACCCTACGATTACCAGGACGGCTCGTTGATGTGGCTGGCCACCGAAACGTTCAAATCGGCCTTCTCGACGGAGACCAACTGGGAACGCGACGGCATCATCCCTGATGTGGAAGCCCACGCCACCTGGGATAGTTTCATCTTCGAAACCGACCCTGCCATTGCCGCCTCACTGCAACTGCTCGGGCATCAGTAATCGATAACCCTATCAAACCGCCGTCCATGAACCGCCCCCGGTGGTTCATGGACGGCGGTTTCCATTCCGGCAGGTTAGAACCAACTCATTCACCTCTGGTACACTTTTATCCATGAAGAAAAGAAATATTCTCTTGGCCATCGCAGGCTTGTTTGTGCTGGGGTTGGGCCTTTATCAGATCCCTGCCGTCAACGCACGCCTGGCCTGGCGCATCGAAGTGGCACGCACCTACGCAAAGAATCTCATCAACCCGGTCGGCGCGGTGCCCACAGCGATCCCCAATACACCCTCGCCCGCAACTCCCACACTTCAACCCGTTAACACCCCAACCCCAGCACTTCAACCTTCAGCCTTGCCTCCCACGGCCACCCTGCCGCCGCTCCCTGCGCAAGCTGCGCTCAAATCTCCGCCCTACGAAAAACAGACCCCCAACAACTGCGGTCCCGCCGCGCTTTCGATGATGCTGCACATGTATGGCTGGAGCGGCTCGCAAAAAGACATATCAGATGTCATCAAACCCGTGGTCGGCGACCGCAACGTCAACCCCGAAGAACTCGCCTACTGGGTGCGTAATTATGCGGGCTGGCTGCGCGTGGAATACCGCGTGGGCGGTGACCTCGAAACGCTCAAGCGCCTGCTGGCCGCACAATACCCGGTCATCATCGAAGGCACCACCTCGCTCAATCCCGAAGACAGCGGCTGGCCCGATGACGACCTGTGGGCTGCGCATTACCTGCTGCTCACCGGCTACGACGATACCGCCCAAACCTTCACCGTGCAGGATACCTATCGCGGCCCCGACCGCACCATCGCCTACCAAACCCTGCTGGATGAATGGAAGCCGTTCAACTACCTGTACATGGTCCTGTACCTGCCTGAGACCGAAGACGAGATGCAGGACCTGCTCGCCTCGGACTGGGACCCGAACCTGAATCGCCAAAACAGCCTCGCCTCCGCCCAGGCCGCCACCACCCAAAATCCCGCCGACGCCTTTGCCTGGTTCAACCTCGGCAGCAACCTCACCTACTTCGAACGCTACGACGAAGCCAACGCCGCCTTCGATAAGGCCCGCGAACTGGGCCTGCCGCAGCGCATGTTCCGCTATCAGTTCAGTCCGTTCATAGCCAACTTCCAGGCCAACCGCAACGCAGACCTGCTGGCGCTCACCGAGTACGCATTGCAACGCACTGAGATGTCTGAAGAGGCCTGGCTGTGGAACGGCTGGGCACATTACCGCCTGGGCGATGGCAAAACCGCCGTGGAAAGCTGGCGCAAGGCCTTGAAGGTCAACCCCAACTATCAGGATGCGAAATACGCGCTGAACTTCGTCGGCGTGGCGCCGTAGACAACAGCGAAAGCAAAGGCAAATCGGAACGTGATCAGGCTGCGGTCAGGTATGAAACGGGTTTACATCCAGATGATGGGTGTTTAACAACCATTGTCATCCGCTTATCGCTGTGATATTATCTTCGCACAATCCAATAGCCCCACAAGGCGCTCTTATCCAGAGAGGCGGAGGGAACGGCCCGTTGATGCCTCGACAACCTATCA
>CAZJMZ010000286.1:0-3813 GCA_964547115.1 uncultured Anaerolinea sp.
TCCGGGTCGAGCGTGACCAGAATGGCGTTGCCGTTCTGGAACTCGCCGCTCAACAACCGGTCAGATAGCGGATCCTCCACCTTTTGTTGGATGATGCGGCGTAGCGGACGAGCGCCAAATTCGGCGTCATAGCCCAGTTCAGCCAGTTCGGCGAGCGCTTCGGGCGTGGCGGTCAGTTCCAATTCGTGTTCCATCAACCGGTCAGCAACCTTGGCCAGTTCGAGCTTGACGATCTTCTGGATGTCTTCCTTATTGAGCGAGCGGAAGATGACCGTGGCATCGAGACGGTTGATGAACTCGGGGCGGAAGGCGCGCTTGAGCGATTCGTTCAGCTTCTTGCGCATGTCCTCGTACGAAAGGCGTTCTTCCGTGGCTTCATCGCGTTTGAGCGCAAAGCCCAGCGACGATTGGCGCTTGATCACATCTGCGCCGATGTTGGAGGTCATCACAATGATCGCATTGCGGAAATCCACTTTGCGGCCCTTGGCATCCGAGAGGTGACCCTCTTCCATGATCTGCAACAGCATGTTGTGGACCTCAGGATGCGCCTTTTCCACTTCATCGAACACGACGATGGAGTAGGGGCGGCGGCGCAGGGCTTCGGTCAGTTGCCCGGCCTCTTCGTAGCCAATGTATCCGGGAGGCGCGCCCACCAAACGGGAGGCGGTATGCCGTTCCATGAACTCGGACATATCCAACTGCACGGCGGCATCTTCACTGCCGAACATGAACTTGGCGAGGGTTTTGGTCAATTCGGTCTTACCGACGCCGGTGGGCCCAAGGAACATGAACGAGCCGATCGGGCGGCGCGGGTCCTTCAACCCGGCACGGGCGCGGCGCACGGCGCGGGAAATGGCGATGATGGCATCTTCCTGCCCGATGATACCCTTGCGCAGTTCGTCTTCCATCTTGAGCAGGCGCTGGGATTCTTCCTCGGCCAGTTGCATGAGCGGCACACCGGTCCACATCGAAACGACCTCAGCAATGTCTTCCGCGGAGACCACGGGGCTGGTCGAGCGGTCCCAGCCGGTGCGCAGGCGTTCGATCTGTTCGTTCAGGTCGACCTCGCGCTCTTCCCATTCCTTCATCTCATCATTGTCACCGGCTTCCTGGGCGAGCACGCGGTTCTGGCGGGCCTGTCGCAGACGGCTGACCAGGTCTTTCGATTCCTGGGCCGAGGGGCTCTTGTACATGCGTACACGCGATGATGATTCATCGATCAAGTCGATGGCTTTATCGGGGAGGAAACGTTCGGTCACATAGCGTGAGGAGAGATGCGCGGCGGCTTCGAGCGCCTCATCTGAAATGACCAGATGATGATGCTCTTCGTACGCGCCGCGAATGCCCTTGAGGATCTCGATCGTCTCTTCCTCAGATGGTTCGTCCACGGTGATGGGTTGGAAACGGCGCTCGAGGGCGGCATCTGATTCGATGTGCTTGCGGTATTCGTCCATCGTCGTTGCGCCGATGACCTGCAACTCACCGCGCGAGAGGGCGGGCTTGAGAATGTTCGCGGCATCGACGGAGGAACCGGCGGCTCCCGCACCCACGAGCATATGCACCTCGTCAATGAACAGGATCGCGCCTGATTGCTTCAACTCATCGATCACACGCTTGAGCCGTTCCTCGAACTGACCGCGGTACATCGTCCCAGCCACCAGCGAGCCCACGTCCAATTGCAGCAGGCGCTTGTTCATCAACGGCACAGGCACGTCGCCGTCCACGATGCGTTGTGCGAGACCTTCCACGATGGCGGTCTTGCCCACGCCGGGTTCGCCGATGAGGGCCGGGTTGTTCTTGGTGCGGCGTGCCAGAATTTGGATCACGCGCTCGATCTCCATCTGGCGGCCAATGACCGGGTCGAGTTTCTTTTCCTCGGCCTTCGAGGTCAGGTCGGTCGCGAGTTGGTCCACGAGCGGAGTCTTCTGATTCGGCTGGGTGCCCCGTGCGGGTCCGGCGTTGGCAGGCGTGGGCGAAGAGGAAGAGGCGGTCTCGTTCAAGACCCGGCGCGTCTGGCGGCGGATCTGGTCACCCGTCACACCCAGGCGGCGCAGCACTTCCATGGCTGTGCCTTCCACGCGCACCAGCCCCAGCAGAATATGCTCGGTGCCGATGTAGTGATGCCCCAGGCGGCGGGCCTCATCCACCGCATGTTCGAGCACCTGTTGGGTGTCGGCGGCGAGTTCCACGCGGCTTGGGTCGAACGAAGACGAACTGGATGAAACGCGATTTACAACTTCGCGCACCCGGTCAGAGGTCATGCCGAGTTCGCGCAACACGCGACCCGCCACACCGCCTTCCTCGTCCATCAAGCCGAGAAGCAGATGTTCGGTTCCGATGAAATTGTTGCGAGCGCGTTCCGCTTCCTGGTGTGCCAGGCTCAGTACGCGCCTTGCCCGCTGTGTAAATCGTTCCATTCCAGCCATGATGTTTTTATCTCCTGATAGTGCTGATGATTCTACCAAAAAGCCGCCGAGTCGATGTAGGAAAATGATTAGAATTTACCGGCCAAACGGTTACAATGCAATTCAAGAATCTTACCCATACAAAAGGATGGACCTATGCGCTCGATCTGTGTTTTTTGTGGTTCTTCAGACGCGGTTCACACCGACCATAAAACTGCCGCATGGACGATGGGCCGAGTGCTCGCTGAAGCCGGACTCCGCCTCGTTTATGGTGGCGGGCGTACCGGGTTGATGGGGGCTGTAGCCGATGGCGCCCTGGCCGCGGGCGGGGAGGTGATCGGGGTCATCATCCCTTCCATGAACACACCGGCTTTGGCACATGACGGGCTGACCCGCATGGAGGTTCCACCCGATATGCATGCCCGTAAAGCCCGCATGCATGAACTCGCTGATGGCTTCATTGCCCTGCCCGGCGGCTACGGCACTTTTGATGAACTGTTCGAAACCATCACCTGGAGCCAGATCGGGCATCACGAAAAGCCCATCGGTCTGTTCAACACCCGCAACTATTACGCGCCTCTGCTCGCCGCCATCGACCATGCCGTGGCGGAAGGCTTTGTCTTCAAGGAGCATCGCGAAGCCCTATTCTGCGATGACGATCCGCGACGCTTGCTGGAGGCGCTGGCGAAGTATGAACATCCGCATGCAGCGGTGAAGCGCTGGATGCGGGAAGAATGAGGCTGACTGGTTTGCTGGCAGGGTTTGAAGTGACCCTGTTCGAGCAGAGAAGAGGCACAGGATGAAGATCAAAATAGTGGAATTGTTGTGCAAAGACCTGGCCGCCCAGCATGATTTTTATGGCCGGGTGTTGGAATTGCCCGTGAGCCTTTCCGCCGGGCGGCTGGAAGTGCAGGTAGGTGAATCGCAATTGGTCTTTACGCAGGCGCCTGCCGATTTTGACGGCGCGTACCACTTTGCGTTCAATATCCCCTCGAATCAGTTTCAGGCCTCCAGGGCGTGGCTCACGCGGCGCGCACGCCTGCTGGTGGATGTGGACGGCGTGGACGAGTTCAGGTCGGAGAGTTGGAATTCAGATTCGTTGTATTTCAAGGATGCGGCTGGCAATGTGCTGGAGTTCATCGCCCGCCATGCCCTGCCCAACGATACGGACCTGCCCTTCGAAAGCCGTCAGTTGCTTAACGTCAGCGAGATCGGGTTGGCAGCGGAGGATGTGTTGGCACTGGCGCAGGAGTTCACTTCCCGGCTGGGACTGGCTGTATTCAAGCAGGAACCCAGCCCCACCTTTACCCCGCTCGGCGATGACGATGGTTTACTGATCCTCCCTGTGCGGGGCCGCATGTGGTTCCCCAATTCGGGTGTGCTGGCGCAATTATTACCCGTGCGCGTG
>CAZJMZ010000287.1:0-3811 GCA_964547115.1 uncultured Anaerolinea sp.
TCCACTAAATGTGGTGGCGGGCACCAAGCCACGCGCCGCTACAGAAAACGGACCAGCAAACCCAAACTTGATGTTGTAACTGAGCGGGCCACCGGTACCGGCAACACTGGCAGGGGCAGCAAGCGCCACAGGGCGAATCACCACCGGAATCCGTACCACATGGCCTTTGCTGCCAGTCCAGGTGATGTAACCGCCAACATAAGTGTTCAGCGCCGCACCAGTATTCAGGAAGGACACACTCAGGGCCTTCGATTTACCCTTCTCAAGTGTGAACGAAGAAGCACTGGGGGTCACTTGAATGCCAGCCAAACCCGTGTAAGAGAAGGTATACTTTTCTTTTTCACCAACATTCTTCACGGTCCGTTTCACGGTCTGCGCACCAGCCATATCACCAATGGCGATGGATGCCAGATTCATGTCACTGGGATCCAGAGAGTAGCCAGCGCCGCTCAATGTGCTGCAGAACGCGGGGTTGACACCAGTGGTGGCACCACATAAGAAGGCCAGCCAGTCATTGAAACTGGAGTCAAATACCAGACCCGGATCGGCTGCATTATTGGGGCGAACGTGACCGGCACCCTGGCTAAAGATCACGGACGGGTTGGTATTTGGCCCATCCAGCACATCGTAACCAGTGGTCATCAAGGCCGATTTGATCATCATAGGCGACCAGTCAGGATGCAGGTCTTTCAACAGGGCAGCCAGACCAGCAACATGAGGAGATGACATGGAAGTACCGCTCAGCAGATCAAATTCACGCCCCGCTATGGACGGTGAAACCGCTGCCAGGATATCCTGCCCCGGGGCAATCAGGTCAGGCTTAAGCAAGTCACCACCGCCAGCGCGCAAGGGTCCTCGTGAAGAGAAGGCAGCTGTAAACGGAGCAGGGGTGCTGAAATCCATCACCGCCGGGTTGATCGTAGCAGTCGCACCTAAAGTGCCTGCATAGGCCTGGACCGCTGACACGTCGGTATTCTGTAAATGAACTGTGGGGACATAGTGCAAATCGGCATTGATGGAGTTTGCAGTGGGGTTAAGCAAGATCATGCCCACGCCACCGGCTTCCAACACAGCCAGGCTTTTATCCACACGGGCATTTGTACCGCGCATACACACCACGATCTTGCCAGCCACCAAAGCCGGGTCTAATGCAGGGGTGCCGCCATTTGTACTCGTGGAGAAACACAGATTAACTGCAGTGGCACTGGCGCCAGCCATACCCACCGCGGTCGAGTTAACCAACGGGGCGGTGATAGCCGTCGCCGCCAGTGAAGCGCCGGTATAGGTCGTCCCGTTGAGGGTGACGGTACCAATCGCTGTGCGGTTATGCGTACCAGCTGCCACAGTTGTGATCCAGGGGCTCGGATGGGCAACCGTGCTGGCAGTAGGACCACTATTACCAGCGGAGGCCGCCACAAACACACCGGCATCAGCTGCATTTAAAAAGGCTATTTCCGCAGGGTCCAGGAAGTTGGTGGACGAACCGCTAATTGAATAATTGATCACATCCACACCATCAGCCACGGCCTGATCAATCGCCGCAACCAGGTCGGATGTGGTGCCGCTGGCGGTGGAACCATCCTGTGTAGACCACAGAGCCTTATAAACCGAAATGTAAGCATGTGGGGCAATGCCGCTGATACGACCAAAGGCCGCAGCCGGACCGGTAGCCATTACATTGTTATTGCCGCCGGAGGTCGAAGCAGTGTGTGTTCCGTGACCATTGTAATCACGCGCAGAGAGAAACTCCCATGGGCGAGTCGCTGCAATCCCAGCGTCACCGCCTTGTCCGGCGTTGAAGTACTGGGCACCAATCAGTTTTCGGTTGCATTGGGCATTGTCGAGTACGCACAAGCCTGACCAGTTCTTCAATTTCTTGTATTTGTTCTCGATCTCATCGCCTGTAGCAAACGTCCACTCTTTGGTGTCCTCTACAATGCTATCGGCAAAGCTCAGATTCTCAGGCCAAATACCAGAATCGATAATGCCAATGATAATACCCTCACCAGCCTTATCGGGGCCCTGTAACTGAGACCATAACCCCTTCTTCGCATCCAAACCCAGGAAACTGGGTGTTGAGGACGTGTCAACTGTATAGATGCTATCCGGGCTAACCAACAGAACCTCATCCATGGATGCGAGTTCATTTGCCTGGTCTACGCTCAACTCAGCCGCGAAACCATTGAAACTGAAGGTGTAATCGTAGAGCTTTTCACCACCAACTTCACTCAGCACAGCGTCGTGTTCGTTTTCCAGATAGGATACATAGTTAATCACATCCGGGTTGGACAAGTCCACTTTCCCGCCGCTGACCGGCTTGGTGGAATTGTAGCCCTTAACATCGCCATTGTAGGCAATGACAGGTGCATGGATCATTTGAACAATATAAACCCCATTCGGGCTGGATTTAACAGTTCCCCCGTGTGAATTAAGTGCAGGTTGGGCGGCCACAGGTGAGACCAAAGACAGCGCCAACACGATAACCAAAATCAGTGAAAATACGCTACCGAACTTTCGATACATGATCTTGTCTCCTCTTCAAGAATATGTTCGTACTTTTTAAGTTCTGGATAAACTTCTTTGACATTAATCTAAGCAAACACCTCCATATAAACAAAAAAACCGCCGAGGTAAGTTCGGCGGTCTGGCGATCTCCACGCCTGCTACGCATTCAGGCTAAGAGACCCATGACTTTGCGTCCCCGCTTCACAGCGGGTTTGCCCATTCGACTTGTTAATATTATATTAAGTTTGCAAAAATAGCAAGCAAACTGTAACTTTTTCATCGAGCTTTTTCCAAGTGTATAATCTCAGGCCATGTCCAGACGTTTTCTCATTACCTCCATAGCCTTGGTTGCCATTGTAACGGCCGCCATCACCGCCTACTTCCTATACCGGCCCAATACTGCCCGTCTGCTCTCCTTCCGCACCTGGATCAACAACCCCGCTTCGCACCCAGAGTGGAAGCTGGCTGCTGGAACCCAATGCGGGGCAGCCCCCTTCATTTTCCCCACCGATGGCTTCATCGGCTTCCTGTGGGGTGATTCCTTCCGTCCCGGGCACACCCATCAGGGCATCGATATCTTTGCCGGGACGGATGTGGGCATTACCCGGGTCATTTCTGCCTACCCAGGCTACCTTACCCGCCTTCCCGATTGGATCTCCACGGTCATTGTCCGCGTGCCCAGCGACCCGCTCAACCCCGGCACGCAGATCTGGCTCTATTACACCCACATGGCCGATAAAGACGGAAACTCCTTCATCTCGGAGGCATTCCCGCCCGGCACCTCCGAAGTACCCGTGGAAGCCGGGACCTTTCTCGGTTTTCAGGGCAATTACTCTGGCGACCCTGGTAACCCGGTAGGTGTCCACTTGCATTTCTCAGTGGTGCAAGATGATGGCACCGGGCAGTTCAAGAACGAATTGGAAATCAAGAACACCTACGACCCTTCGCCCTACCTGGGTCTGCCGGTGAATGCCTACGAGAATCGTGATCAAGTGCCCGTGTGCCAGAATGGAAACTGAGATGCAAAAACTCAAAGACAAGGTCATACTCATCACCGGCGCCGGCAAAGGGCGTGGACGTATTTTGGCGCAAGCCCTGGCCAAACACGGCGCGATCATCGCCGCCAACGATATCTCCCCCATCAATGTGGAAGCCGTGGTGGATGAGATCAACCGGCAGGGCGGGCGCGCCAAAGCCTATGTGGAAGATGTGGCCAAGAAAGTGGGCGTGCAAAATTGCATCAACCAGGTGGAGGATGATTTTGGCCGCATCGATATACTGATCAATCACGCCGCGGTGCAGCCCG
>CAZJMZ010000288.1:0-3809 GCA_964547115.1 uncultured Anaerolinea sp.
GCTGGCCACCCATTCACTGACGTTGCCCGCCATATCCAGCGCGCCGTATGGGCTGACGCCAGCGGGATAAGACCCCACCGCAGACATATCACCGAACTCGCCGCGAAAATTCAAGTATTTGGATTCAGGATCTGCATTGCCCCACGGATACGTGCGACCATCTGTGCCGCGGGCTGCTTTTTCCCATTCCGCTTCAGTGGGCAACCTTCGGCCTGCCCATTGACAATAGGCCTGCGCCTGGCTCCAATTCACATACACGACCGGGTAAGTATCGAACTCGGGGTTGCCGTAATAAGGCGTATGTGTATAAGATGCAGCAGAGGCTGGGGGCTGACAGGTTGTGGCGGCCACGCACTGGGCGTACATGGCGTTGGTCACTTCGGTCTGGTCGATCCAAAAGGCATCCAGATACACCTCGTGTACGGGCTTTTCATCATTATTCCCACTCTCGTTGCCCATTGTGAATGTGCCAGCAGGGACGTACATGGATTGCATACCGTCGATGGGTGAGGTGATGAAGCTGCCGACCTGGCAGTCTGGGCAGGCTGACGGCGGTGTTGCAACGGCGCAAGCCGTCAGCAAAAGGCTCCCCAGGAGGTAGAGCGCCAAGCTGTTGAGGCGAAAAATGAAAGGTTGCATGCGGGGATTATACATTTGTTCCTGTGCTATAATCGTGGCATGCGATACGAACGTTCCGGTAATTTGTTCCTGTGCATCGGTGTGCGTGGATTCAACAGCGCTTTGCTGCCTCGAATCGCGCCTGTTGCCTGAACGAAATTCACACTCGTTTCCCCGCGCCGCAGGTGACTGCGGCGCTTTTGTTTTAATTTTTATCGAACGATATAATTTGGAGTACATATGATCTCGATCACAGTTTCAAATGCCACCCTGATATTGGGCGCTCGTGCCATCTTCCGTGATTTGAATTGGGAGATCCAGCATGACCAGAAGATCGGGCTGATCGGCCCGAACGGCGCAGGGAAATCATCCCTGTTCAAGCTTATCATCGGTGAGCATGCACCCGAGAAGGGCGGCGCGGTCATCCGCGCCAAGGGCGTGACTGTGGGTTATTTGCCGCAACATCCCGAATTTGACCCGGAACGAACCGCGCTTTCGCTGGCTTTGGAGGGGAATGCCCGCCTGTATGAGATCGAGACCGAACTTCAGCGAATCGAATCCCGGTTGGGTGACCCTGATGTGTACGGTGATCCGAAAAAATTGGGGCGCACGCTCGATGCCCAGCACAAGTTGCTGGAGGAGTTCGAAGCCCTGGGAGGAGCCAACTACGAATCGCGGGTGCGGGAGATCTTGCGCGGGCTGGGTTTGCCCGAGTCGGACTTCGAGAAGCCGGTCCGTGTGTTGAGCGGCGGGCAAAAGAAGTTGATCGGGCTGGCGCGTTTGCTATTGGCGAACCCATCGGTGTTGTTG
Organism: uncultured Anaerolinea sp.; assembly: GCA_964547115.1. GTDB lineage: Bacteria > Chloroflexota > Anaerolineae > Anaerolineales > Villigracilaceae > Defluviilinea. The sequence goes on from CAZJMZ010000288.1 coordinate 1,429, forward strand.
CTCGATGAGCCGGATAATCATCTTGATATGCCGGGCAAGGCCTATCTGGAGAGTCTCATCAGCGAATATCCCGGCGCGGTGGTCATCATTTCGCATGATCGCTATATTCTTGATGCCGTCGCCACGCATATGGCTGAGATCGAGGATGGGAAGATCACCACCTTCATCGGCAACTACACCGAATACATCGTGGATAAGGAAGAACGGCTCGCGCGGCAGGAGGAACTGTTCCAGATCCAGCAGCGCGAGATCGGACGGCTCGAGATGGCGCTGCGCCGCTACAAGACCTGGGTCATCTTCAATGACAAGTTCGCAACGCGCGTCCACGCCATGGAGGCGCGCATCGCCCGTATCGACCGCATCGACAAGCCAGTGCTCGAGCGTCGCAAAATGGATCTGGCGCTGAACGGTTGGCGTGGCTCGAATCAGGTGCTGGAGTTTGCCGGTGTGACGAAGGAGTTTTCGCACCGCAGCGTGTTGAACGACCTGAACTTCCTCATCCGGCATGGCGAGCGGGTGGGGTTGATCGGCGCGAACGGCGCGGGCAAATCGGTGCTGTTGCGGCTGGTGCTGGGGCGGGAACAGCCCACATACGGCGAAGTCAAGATCGGCCCGAGCGTGAAGATCGGGTATTACGCGCAGGAACACGATACGCTGGATTTCAGCCAGACCGTGATCGATGCTGTGCGCCTGACCGGCAACATGAGCGAAGGACGCGCCGTCTCTTTTCTTACCCGCTACCTGTTCACGTATCAACAAGCCACTCAACGCATCGGGTCGCTTTCAGGCGGTGAGCGCAGCCGGCTCCAGTTGGCGTTGTTGGTGCTCTCGGGCGCGAACTTTCTGTTGCTCGATGAGCCGACCAACAACCTTGATATCGCCTCCGCCGAAGTGCTGGAGAATGCCCTGATCGATTTCAACGGCACGGTGCTGGTCATTTCGCATGACCGCTACTTCCTTGACCGGACAGTTGGTCGCATCTTTGAATTGAAAGATATGGTCATTACCGAATATATCGGAGGGTATAGTGAGTATGCGGCCAGGGCGGGGGCCAACGAATTTGGGGCGAAGCAGGTGCGCGGGTAGGAGGAGAGGCGCGTCCGCTGGTGAGCGGAACCGGGATCGGTGTGAAAAACGTCTATATAAAGGTGGGCGGCCTGGTCGAGTTGCCGCAAGCAGGCCAGAGTGTCACCGGGCAGCCCTGATCTTGGTCGAAAAGTCATAAAAGTGTTCAATGGTATAATTCCGGCCCGTATGCTTCAAGAACCTAATTCACAAAAGACAAAAGTATGCCCCACCTGTGGAACGCGCTTGACGGAGAACGCCACGCGTTGTCTCGTGTGCGGCACGGAACTCTCGGTAAAAGCCGAAACCAAAGCCAAAAAAGTGGAAGCCTCTGTGGCGCCGAGCCGTATGCCTGAGGTCACGCTCAGTTTGCCGGCCGCGCTGGGTGCGTTGGTTGTGATCTTCCTCATCGGTGCGGCAGCGGTCTACTTTAGTTTACAGGCGGGTATTGGCGGCAAACTCGAAGAGCCGACCCCGGTGCTCACGCCCACCAACACGCCCACCATTACGCCCACCGGCACCGAAGTGCCCACCTCCACGCCGTTGCCCACCTCCACGCCCCTGCCGCCCATTGAATATACCGTGCGTTCCGGCGAGACCTGTGGTGTGATCGCCGCGACCTTCGGCGTTTCGGTGCAGAGCATCATTCTGGCGAACAATCTCGATTCGCAGTGTAACGTTGCCGCCGGGGCTGTGATCAAAGTGCCACAACCTACGCCAACCCCCGCGCCGCCTCCCACCGCCATCCCCAACGAAGCCACGCAGACCGCCCAAGCCTGCGAAAAGGTTCCGTATACCGTCCAGACCAACGATACACTTTCGAGTATTTCGGCCAGTTACAATGTGCCGCAGGATGCGATCAAGTTCTATAATGGCCTGGCCTCCGACAATGTGTTGTTGGGCACCACCATTATCATTCCGCTGTGCGAACGCTTTGCCACACCCGGCCCCACGCCCACGGCCACGCCTCCGCCTCCATACCCGGCCCCGAACCTACTTCTGCCTGCCGATGGTGCAGCCTTCACCCTCGCCAACGATGTGGTGACGCTGCAATGGGCCTCCATTGGCACCCTGCGCGATAACGAGCGCTACCAGGTGACGGTGCTCGATGTGACCTCCGGCCAGGGTTTGCGCCTGACCGATTACGTGACCGATACCAAGTACATTGTTCCGGCCTCTTTCCGCCCGAACGATAATCTGGCGCATGTCATTCGCTGGTGGGTGACCACCGTACGCCAGACAGGTGTGGATGAGCAAGGACAGCCTGTCTACGAATCGGCGGGTACGGTCAGTGATGAGCGGGTGTTCTCGTGGGT
>CAZJMZ010000289.1:0-3791 GCA_964547115.1 uncultured Anaerolinea sp.
CCGCCGGATTTATCGCGTTTGAGTTGAAGTTGGATCTTGGCTTCGAAGGTCAACTTCTCGTATTCGATGGGGCTGGGAGAGCAGGATTCGTAGCGGTCACCCAAGGCCGCAGGGAAGAGGTAGGCCAATTGGTCAGGAGCCGGATTCGGGTTGGGCTGAAGCGGCTCGGGGTCGCTGGCGGCGAAGAATTGAATCCAATTGTTGACTCCGCCTTCGAGGATGTACACGTTGGGGACAGTGGAAGCGACGAGCGTCTTCCAGGCATCAACAGCAGCGGTCTCGTCGTTGCTCATGACGATAAACACGGTGTTGGCGGGTGGTTCAGTGAGCAGGACGGGGATAACCGTTTCGAGCTGATCGAGCGGAACGTTGACGGCGTCTTCGAGATGGTAGAGGTTGAAATCAGCTTCGGGGCGCACATCGAGATAGACCGGGTTCATGGCCTGGTTGTATCTGGCTTTGAAGGCTTCGGCCGGTGTGACAAAGACGAGGCGTTTTTCGAGCATTTGATCAGCGGTGTAGGTGTTGCTGACCTTGAGCGGGTCGCCTTCCAGTTGCGGGATGGTTTCAGTGCGCGTGAACGATAGTTTGTTGTAGCGTTGTTCCAGCGAGGGCGAGCCGATGAAGACAACCGCGAGGGCGAGTACGACAAGCGCACCTGCGCCGGCGTAGCGGAGTTTGGGCTCGTGACTCATATCCTTTTTACCAATAATGCGCTCGAGTTGTTCGGAACCCCAGAACATGAACAGTGCCATGAGAACGACCAGCAACACCACCACACCGACCGGGAGGTTGAAGACCTGGTCAAGCGTAACGCGCCCGTAATACCCGGCGTTGTTATACCAATTGGTGAAGAGGGGTTCGGTTTCGGCGAAGAGTGCTGCGCCAACGAAACCGCCCAGCATGAAGAACATGCCATCGATCTTGCCGGTGGAGGCGGAGGCCAATGATGTGGTGGGGCAAAACCCGCCGACGATGAAACCGACGCCCATGATGAGTCCGCCTAGGATGCCGGACCAGAGATAGGTGGGGTTGACCCACACCTGGCTGAAGTTGAGGATGCCCAGCCCGACCGCACCGAAGAGTAGCACCATGGCCGTGACGATGGCCGTGAACATGACCTTGAGCACGGTCAGTTCGGTGAAGTAGAACTGTGCGGCGAGTTTACGCGAATCGCCGAAGCCGGACATTTCGAGGGTGTAGCCGAAAGCGAAACCGATGACGCCGAAGAGCACGTAGGTCCATGGGTTGGAGGCGCTGACGGCGATGAATTCAGGGAGAGGGAAGTTCATGAGATGCTCCTGTAATTACCAATTACTATTGACTGCTAATTGATTAGTAATTGGCACCTTAATTCCAGAGTTTGCGGACGAAATACGCCAGCCCATACGCGCCACCGAAAATGGCGAACATGACGGCCCACGAGCCAGCCGATAAGGTTGCGCCGCCTGAGAGGGCTTGCCCGGAGGTGCATCCGCGAGCCAGGCGGGCGCCATACAGGAACAACACACCACCGAGAAAGGCCATCAGCCAGCGGGTGCGGTCTGAGATCTGCGGGCCGCGGGTGGTGGTGAGCTTAAGGCGTCCATTGAAGAAGCCCGAAGAAAAACCGCCGATCAGTGCGCCGACAAAAACAGGCACGATCCAGTCATCGAAGGGATTCTTGTCGCCGCCAGCCATCTTCAACAGATAGGAGTTGTTGTCTACGTGATACGGCGAGATAGCGTCGACGATGGCTGCATCAATGCGGGCGGTGGCACCAGAGGAGCCGAGGCCGTTGCCGGTGAGGAAGAATGCCAGAAAAAGCACCACGCCCAGCACCACACCGCCGAAATAAGGATGGACATAGGGTTTTTCAGGTCGCTTGAAAATTGATTTTTTGGTTAACGTTGTCATGCTATTACTCCTGTTGCATCATCTTGTGGCTGGGTTATTTAGAACTGGAAGAGGGTCCAGCCACCAGGGTTGGTATGCGCTTTAATTCATGCTTTGGTCCCGGCTTCGTGCACTTCAACTTCTTCGTAGCCGGTGATCATGGCGCGGGTTGCCTCAAGCGGAGTTGCGCCGGTGGTGGTCATATACACATGCACCAGAATGAAGGTGGCAAAGAGCCAGGCCACCAGCGAGTGGAACGGCGCCAGCACCGGTAGGCCGCCAAGAATGTTCGGGTATTTTTGTACGGCCCACATCAACGCACCGGTGATGATCTGGAGCGGCAGCAGCACGTTCAAGATGCCGAAGTAGGTCGCTTTTTGGATCGGGTTCATGCGGCTGTTGGGGCGCTTTTCGAACGGGTGGGGTTCGTGTTTGAAAATGCCGGTCACGTAATACTTGGCCTGCAAGATGGCATCGTCGAAAAATCCGTAGGGGCGCGGGATAAACTCGCGAATGCGGTCGGTGGCGAGGTGATAGAACAGCGATAACACTGCATTTACCACCAGGATCACCGCCAGCACATTGTGGGTTGTGACCACACCGCGGAACGAAAAGGCGCCAAAGACATCAGGTCGATGGATGATCAGACCGGTGAAGAGCAATAGGACAATGGCGACGGTCTGCAGCCAGTGCCAGAAGCGGCGATAGGACTCGTACATGTAGATGCGTTCGGTTCTGGCTGGACCCTTGACCTGCTTCCGTCCGAGGAAGTAGCGCAACGATCCATGCCCGACCACACCCAACAGTGACCCGACGAAGAACAACCCTCCAAGCCAGTCGATCCAGTTGACGCGGCTTGAGCCGAAGACATACATCTCGTCATTGGCGGGGATAGGGTTGTAGTACACCGCGCCATCGGAGGCTGTGGTGATCGTGCCTGTGGCGTTGACATTGTTGTTGGCGTCAAAGGTGGGCAGGGTCCCGTTGGGGGCATATGCCGAGAGTTGGAGCGGTTGTGTCATACGCGATTCGGCGTTATGACAAGCCTGACACTCGTTGACGGCGCTTTCGCCGCGCGCCACGTTGTGGTTGATACTGTAGGGTTGGGTCAGCCCTTCAATGCGGACGTTCGTCAGCCCGAGCGCTTCAAGTTTGCCTCTGACCAGTTCTTCCTTGGCAGTTGAGTCGATCTTAAGTTCGCTGGCCGAAAGCGAACCATCAGCGTTCGCATCGAAAGCGGTCAAGATGTCAGTGGCGTAGGAGGCCTGAGAGAAGTAGGCAGCCTCAAGGTCGGTGAGGCGAACGGGGCGTTTATTCCCGTTGGCGTCTTCATAGGTCCAATAGTAGGTGGTGATCAGGTTGTAGGGGGCCAGTAGTTGGTCGCCTGTAATATTGTCTCGATTCAGCAAGACGGGTTGGTAGCCTGTCACCAGGGACGTAACTTGATTGGGGTCACCTTCGATGCCGCGCAACACTTTGATCGGGGCGTGGTCCAGGGTGAGTACGGTCCAGTCGTAGGCTTCGATGGCAGGGGCGAAGAGCTGTGGGATATGGCAGGTTTCGCAGGCGACGGCGTTCATGTGGGTGTCGATGTAGGGCAGCCAATCGGCATGGCCTTTGCTGGCATCGTGACATGAGTCGCAGCGGCGCATGGTGCCTTTGAGTTCGGGGGCCACGTTGAATTGCGCGCTTTGTCCGCGGGCAAAGTTGTGATCGGGGCGTTGCAGGTACTCGCCAATATCCAACGTGCGCGGGTCGTAGAGGAGGTGTTCGGGATTGTTGGAGGCAGCATCGAGCGCACGGGCAGGATTGTTGAGCGCGTAGTGGCAATCAGTGCATTGCAGTTGGCGTTCGGCGTGAATATCCCATGAACGGTTGAGTTCTGCTTTGTCTTTGAGGTTGACCCCGGAGTTGGA
>CAZJMZ010000290.1:0-3784 GCA_964547115.1 uncultured Anaerolinea sp.
GCGGTGACCTGTGCGGCGGTGCCAGTCATGAATAACTCATCGGCAATGAAGACCTCTGTGCGGTCAATGGTGCGTTCGTGGGTATCCAGGCCCAGTTCCTTGCGAGCCAGTTCCATGATCGATTTGCGCGTGATACCTTCGAGGATGTTATCGGTCACCGGCGGCGTGACCAGCACTCCGTTGCGCACCATGAAGATGTTCATGGCCGAGCCCTCTGAGACGTGTCCGTTGCTGTCCAAGACCAGCGCTTCATCGAAGCCCGCGCGGTTGGCATCGGTTTTGATGAGCGCGGAATTGGCGTACGCGCCGGAGACCTTGCCGCGCGCCGGGATGACATTATCGTCGATGCGCCGCCAGGAGGAAAAGGTCACATGCGCGTTGGTGTCGTTCGCCACATATTTATCGAACCCGGTCACGAACATGCTGAACTCATCCTTGAGGTTGTGCAGGCGCACGCCGATACCCATATCGGCCTTGTAGATGGTGGGGCGCAGGTACACATCCTGCTGCCAGCTGTCGGTGCGCAGCAGGTTCACGGTCAGATCGATCAGGCCCTCTTCATCGTAGGGAATCTGCATCGACATGATGCGCGCTGAATGCAATAAACGATGGAAATGGTCGTAGGGACGAAAAACGAAGAGACGTTGCTTCTCTTCGTTCCAGTAAGCCCGCATGCCGCTGAACACAGATGTGCCATACAGAAAGCCATGCGTGGCGATATTGATCTTGGCTTCAGATAGGGGAACGAGCTTGCCCTCAAAGAACGCGTGCTTCGAGAGATCCACCAGGGCACCTCCAATTGAACAATGAGATTGGGACCGACTCTTACGCGCGAATTATACCTGATTCACTCCGGTTAAAATTTAGGGGATATGTGCCTGATTCAAGTTTATACCCTTTGTAAGGGCTTCAGCTCTGTGTGATGATACAGTCATTAGATGATGGGCCAGCGTAGTTTGGAATAATGGGAAACTTGGCTGACTTGAACGATGCGATTGGGGGTTACCTGATATGGAATTTGGATGTAATTATGCAGAAAGTACTCCATGGATTTAAATATTTACCGCCTGAACAATTTTATTCAGGCGGTAAATATGTTGTTTAATCACACTTGTCTATTTTTGTTTGCGCACTGGCACGGATTCTTTTTCGAGATTGGGGGTGAAGGGCTCGCGCTGGTCGAAGCCGAAGCGCTCGAAGATATCGGCAAAGGTTGTAACGATCTGTTCGCGGGTGAAACCCATTTCTGCGTAGGAATAGGAATGGTCGCTGTTGAAGGTGAGAGTCTCTTTGACGGCCTGGTCAATGATGCCTTCGAGGCCGGGTTTGTCAGGATAGCCGAACTGTTCGTAGAAGTTACGGATGACCTGTTCGGGGCGTTGGATCAGATCGTCGTAGTTGAGGATCAGGTGCCGGGGGGAGGGATGCGCGTCGAGATATCGGAGCGGGTAGCGGTACCAGTGTTGGGTCATGTCCAATATTTCGTTCAGGTACAGCCAGGTCTCTTGGGGGTCGGTGAATTGACGGCGGGCATAATTGATCCACGAGACGGTGGATGGAAGCATGTCAAGTGGGTTGCGGGCCAGATAGATGATACGCGCATCGGGGAAGAATTCGACCAGCGTTTCGATCTTGGGGCTGAAGGCGGGATTCTTGGCGACGAAATATTTTTTACCAGTGGCGTACATGTGGCGCTGCAGCATGGATCTGTAGAAGGACATGATGCGGCGTTTGTGCGCTGGGCTGAGGGCTTCATCGAAATGGATGTAGTTGGGGAACTCATCCATGAACGGGAAGAGGAAGGTGACGAAGAAGCCATCCCAGATGTGCAGGTGGATGTTTTCGTCCTCTTCGGGCTGGAAGAATGAGATCGGATGGATCTTGATCTTGCCCAAGGTGGCGCGGTCAAAGGCGAACAGGGTACGGTGCAACACACCGCCGAGATATTGCTTATCGAGCCGGGCGACAAACTGCGTGAGCTTCTTTTGGGTGACGGAGGGGGTGAGGTAGATATCCCACGTGGTGAGGCTGGTGAAGGTCTCTGAATCACGGGAGAGCAGGCGATGGAGGAAGGTAGAGCCGCTGCGCAGGTTGCCGAGAATGAAGAGCGGTTTGTTGAGCGGTTGGTTTCTATAGGCCGGGAAGAGGATGTCGTCGAGCCAGAAGCAGAACCAATGGATGAGCGAGCCGGGGATCCAGACCACATAGAACAGGGCTAAAAAGAGCAGCCGTTTTCGAGTGAGACGGGCGGGGGTGTTTTTTGAAGCAAAGAACGAACGGTAGAAGCTGCGCCAAAAGAGGCGGAAATTGTAGTGCATTGCTGAATATGATTCCTTTTGCCGTCACGACTGAAGTCGTTACTACAGCATACATGCAAGAAGCCCGGTGAAGGGCTTCCTCTTTGGTTATTCTATCAGGTTTTGCAAGATGCGCGGTGGTTGAGTAGGTTTTAAAGATGCGGATCGAAACTGACCTACTATTTCAACCCGTTCAAATACTCCATCAGGAGCCGCACGCCAAAACCGCTCGCGCCTTTGGGGCAATAGGGCATTTCTTTGTCCCAATCCGAGACGCCCGCAATATCAAGATGCGCCCACGGTGTTTCAGTGGAAACGAATTGTTTGAGGAACGTGGCACCAACAATGGGAGAGGCCTTGGTGATACCGGCTGAATTTTTCATATCGGCATCGTCGCTTTTAATAATCTCGAAATATTCATCATCGAGTGGCATGCGCCACAGGCGTTCGTGAGTCGCTTCACCGGCGTTGAATAAGGCAGTAGCCAGTTCATCCCGGTTTGAGAATAAGCCCGCACGGGTTGAACCCAGCGCGGTCACCACCCCGCCTGTCAGGGTGGCCAGATCGATCATCGCACGCGGCTTGAAAGTCTTCTCGGCATAGGCCAACGCATCGCATAGCACCAGGCGTCCCTCGGCATCGGTGCTGATGATCTCCACGGTTTTGCCAGAGAGCGTCTGCAAAATATCGTTGGGGCGATACGCCACGTTCGAGATCATATTTTCGGCGGCAGCCAGCACACCCACCAAGGGGATGTTCAACTTTAATTGCGCTGCGGCAACCAACGTGCCAATGACCGCCATCGCCCCGCATTTATCATATTTCATCCCGACCATGCCGAGGGTGGTCTTGATGGAATAGCCACCCGTGTCGAAGGTGATGGCTTTGCCTACCAATGCGACAGGCTGCGCCTCACTCTTAACCGGAGGCTGATACTGCAATACGATCAGCCTAGATGGCGTCTGACTCCCTTGCCCCACAGCGACAATGGCACCAGCACCCATCTCGGCGAGTTGCCGGTCGTCGAAGACGGTGCACTGCAGGCCGACCTCCTTCGCCAGAACCTGCACCCGCTCTGCCAGCGAGACCGGGTTGATGACGTTGGCAGGCTCGTGTGCCCATGCCCGGGCCAGGTTGGTGGCTTCACAGATAATGTTCGCTTGTTCGAGCGTGGATGTCAGCGATGCGTCGAGAAAGGTGATGGTGCAGGGAATTGGTTCATCTTTTTTCGATTTAAGCCGGTCAAAGCGGAAAGAGCCGAGCAGCAAACCTTCAGCGAGGGCAAAGGCGCTTTGTTCAGGAGCAAGCCCAAAGGAAGAGAAGGATGCGGTCTCTACAGCAGCAGTGGTCACTTTGTTTTTCATGGTCCATTTGGCAATGGCGCCACCTGCCCGGCGGAACGTCTCTGCGTTGATTTTTTCTTTGGCGCCAAGAGAAACTGTCGCCGTTTGGTCGGAAGGATTGAAGCGAATCTCGCCGACTTCTTT
>CAZJMZ010000291.1:0-3759 GCA_964547115.1 uncultured Anaerolinea sp.
CAACTCCTTCAAGACTTTTCGGTCCACATCGTCCAGCTTGTTGATATACAGACAGCCCATGCCGGTTTTGTATTTTCCCAGTTTTTTGAGCAGGTCTTTGTGTGCATCAAACCCATGGTTCAGGTATATCGTCAGGGCCTGCTTGCGCGGCGAGAAGCCCGTCAAAAACCAGTCGCCTTCGCGTCCACTGGCGCCCTTGTAGTGATAACTGCCAAAGCCCACGATGCTCGCGCCCCACATCTTCGGTTCTTCTTTGGTGACCTGCTTCATCAGTTTGAGGATCTCGAAAGCATCATTCTGCTTCCCACCCTCAGGGACGCTGTTGAGAAAATCCATCACACTGGCGTCGTTCACCTGGGTTTTGAGTTCAGCCTTTGCCATGTCAGCCTCCATTGATCAGATATATAATAGAACAATAGTTCTATTATACACTTCGTTCATCGATTCCGGTGGAAACTCTGCAGGCTGTCTTGATGGATATGGTACAACGACTGAAGCCGGCTCACATCTTTTATCCAAACACGGTCTTGATCATGTGCTCGGCATGGATCCAGACCGAGCGCGATTCGTTCGTGTCCACGGCGGCGCCGAGATAATAGGTGTTGCGATGGCCCTGTAGCGCCAGCAGGGATCGATAAAAGCCTTTGCGGATCTCCTCCGGCGCCACGTGGGTGCCAAAGGGCGTGTGCAGCCTGAAGAGCGTTACCGCCTCCAGTTTAACTTCCTGCCCCGTCAGGTTATTTGACATGCGCTGTACAAAACCGCCAATATCGTCCAGGACCGCCTGCTCGGTCAACGGTTCTTCACTGCCATACAGAATATTGTAGGTGTCCTTCATCGGCGTGGGGACGATCGTATAAATGCCGGGGATGACCTGCCCGGTCAGCGGGTCGGTGCCATCGATCGCAAAAAAGACCGTGTCGGTGGGCAGGCCTGTGATCTTGACCATCACCGTCCCGTAATAATAAGGCAGGAATTTTTCGAACAACGATTTTTCACGTTCGTCCAGGTCAAAGCCCTGCAGGTTCTCGAGCGTCGGCGGGATGGTCACCAGCAACTTGCGGCAGCGCACGGTGAGGGGCTGCCCCGCCTGCATGGCCGTGACCTCGATGGTCTCTCCGTTGCGCTGCACGCTCTGCACTTCGACATGACGGCGCAACCGGTCTCCCAGGTGGGCCTGGATCTTCTCGTAAAGCGAATCCACGCCGGAGGCCGCCGCCACAAAGGAATTGGTGCGGGCGCAGCGGGTCACCTCGACGGACAGGTTCTTGAGCGCATACAAGGTGGTCAGGCTTCTGACCGTGCCCTGCCCCTGAAGGTAATGCGTAATGGGCTTGTACGAGCGGCCCAGTTTGTATTTTTCGAGAAACGCCTCAAAGGGCAGCAGCAGGTCTTCGGGCACCTCGGTGGGCAGTTGCAGCCCCGGCTTCAACAGGAAACCGAACCGGGTCTTGATGATGCGCTCATAGCGCCACAGCGAAAACCAGATCAGGAGCGGGTTGGGGTCCTTCACCGGCGCGCGCTTGCCGGTCTTCACATCCACATACACACGGTTGCCCTTGGTCAGGTCCGCTTTGGCCAGCTTCACCCCAAAACGGTCATAGTAGTTCCGCACGATGGGCACATCCGGATACAGCCGCACGCCGATATCGCAAAAATTCCCCTCGCCTGGTTCACGATACGTCTCTGAATGGCCGCCGATGCGCCCGGTCTTTTCCAGCACAACGAACGGGATGTTGCGGTCCTGTAACTGGACCGCCGCATAGCAGCCTGCGCCGCCCGCGCCCAGAATACAGACCTCGGTCTCGATCACGGTTTGCTCCGATGCGTGTTGAGTTGACATGTAAATCTCCTGTGATGAATGGTTCGATCTGTATTTACGCAACCACGGCTCAGCCGCCGTTGCGCCGTTCGTATCGCTGTTTTGCCAGCTGGTATGCCTCCGCCAGCAACGGGCGGAGGTGCTGCTCGAAAGTCTCCTGGCTGGGGGAAAGCACACAGACAAAATGCTGGGAGGCATAATCCGGATGCGGCATGAGCCTGTCCAACGCGGTGAAGTCGTACGCGCCTGTATCCACCCTGCCCCTGCCAAACAGCGACTGGAACGTCTCCCTGCCTACGCCGAGGTTGAGGCGATACACCCCGGGCCGCTCCAACGCTGAGACCTTTTCATACTCATTGCCCGTGGAGGCGATCGTCGCAAAAGCGTGCATGTGGTCATCGCGGTAGAAAAAGAACGTATACCCAAGATTGACCGCCGTCTCGACGTGCGCGAAGGTGTGTGTAATGTGATCGACCAGAAAAGCTTCAGTGATCATGGCAGTTTCGATTTGTTCCCGCCATTATATGGGCGGAACTCGCCGGCCTTACTTTCTGCAGCTTCTTTGGCGTCAATTCTACGCTTGAGAAAAAGCCCCACGGGGAAACAGACCAACCCATAGAGCGTGCCCGCAAAGAGCGAAGGGTTGACCGGCTGGCTGGTCGCATCGGCCTGGGTGCAAGTCCAGGCGGCGGAGAAAAAGGTCTGGTTGGGGGTGGCTTGCGTCACGGATTGTTGGTAGGTCAGTTGTCCGCTGGGACAAACGAACGGCCGGGCGATCAAATTCAAGGGCGGGTAGAGCGCGCCCAGTCCGATCGAGATCCCCAACACGCCAATCAAGAGCGACCAGAAGAGCACGGTCAACGTCTCAGTGATAGAGGTCTTTTGGTTCTGCATAAGCAACTCCTTTGGCAGGCTGAGGCTGACCAATTATAGAGCCGCCCGAACGAATACACAACAATAAGTACCCGTTTGGGTAATATTTTGATGAGAACGCGCCCCAGGCTATTGACTCTTTTTCTGTCGGTAGTAGAATTGCGCCCAATATGTACCTGCCGTTGAAGTTGCCGTGTATCCGTCGCTTGAAGCCAACAAACTTGTAGAAGGTTGGTCTTTTGTTGAACGATGAGATAGCCAGCGCGCATTGCTTCCCCACAAACAGCCCGCCTTTCTGGCGGGCTGTTTTTACACCCTGTAATTGAGGTTGATCATGGAAAACATTATTGAGATCGAAAATCGATACACATCCGGCACCTATGCCAAGCAGCCGCTCGTCATCGTACGCGGACAAGGCGCCTTGTTGTTTGACGCGCACGGGAACGAGTACCTCGACTGTTCTTCAGGACACGGCGTAGCCAATCTCGGTCATGCCCACCCGAAAATTGCCGAGGCGCTCTATCGGCAGGCCTCCACGCTGATCACGCTCTTTGAGACCTTCCCCAACGATAAGCGTGCGGCCCTGATGCAGAAACTGTGCGCGCTCGTGCCCGGCCTCGACCGGGTCTTCCTGTGCAACTCGGGTACCGAGTCGGTGGAAGCGGCGTTCAAGTTCGCGCGCCTGTCCACCGGGCGCAAGAACATTGTCGCAGCCATGCGGGCGTTTCACGGGCGCACCTACGGTTCGCTTTCCGCCACCTATAATAAGAAGTATCGCGAAGGTTTCGAGCCGCTCGTGCCGGGGTTCAGCCATGTGGCTTACAACAATATCGAAGCCCTTGAGAAGGCCGTGAATGAGGAAACTGCAGCCGTGATCCTGGAAGTGGTGCAGGGCGAGGGCGGGGTGTATCCCGCCACAGCAGAATACATTCAGGCTGCGCGGCAGCTGTGTGACGAGCGCGGCGCCTTGCTGATCGTGGATGAGATCCAGACCGGCTTTGGGCGCACGGGCAAGATGTTCGCCATTCAGCATTTCGGCGTGGTGCCAGACCTGTTGACCTGCG
>CAZJMZ010000292.1:0-3729 GCA_964547115.1 uncultured Anaerolinea sp.
GCCACGTTCGATAACTTTGGCGTCGGCGTGATCCAAGGCTCCCAGCTTCTCGAAGGCCTCGGCCTGAAGGCCGGCGAAGCAGCCCCCGCTGGTGTTGGCCCCTTCAACATCGAGTTGTTCGGTGGCTCCCCTGATGACACCAATGCCTTCTACTTCTATGATGGCGCCATGTCTGTCCTCCAACCCTTTATCGATGCCGGCACTCTCGTTGTTCAGTCTGGCCAGATGGGTATGGATGTTGTTGGTACGCTCCGCTGGGACGGCGCTGTGGCGCAGGCCCGCATGGAAAACATCCTGAGCGCCAATTACACCGACAAGCGCGTTGATGGTGTGCTCGCTCCGTACGATGGTCTTTCCCGCGGTATCATCGCTGCTCTGCGCGGCGTTGGTTATGGCACTGCTGACCAGCCGTGGCCGGTCATTACCGGTCAGGATGCGGAAGTTGCCTCCGTTAAGGCCATGATCGCTGGCGAACAGACCTATACCGTCTTCAAGGATACCCGTGAACTCGCCGCCCAGACCGCCAAGATGGTGGACCAGGCGCTCAAGGGTGAGACTGTGGATGTCAATGACACCAAGACCTATGACAATGGTGTGAAGGTAGTGCCTTCGTATCTGTTGACCCCCTATAGTGTCGATATCAACAACTATCAAAAGCTGCTGATTGATAGTGGTTATATCAAGGCCGAAGATCTGAAGTAAGCTCGTTTCTCGATGGGTGTGTGGGGCAAAACTGCCTCACACACCCATTTCTTACACCCTGCCGCTATTTCAGAGACAAGCCGTAAGCGGTAAAATTGCACAAAAACCCATTAAGGATAGAAAACCATGTCTGATGTCATCCTGGAAATGCGGAACATAACCAAGACATTCCCTGGCGTGAAAGCGCTCGACAATGTCAGTTTCAGTGTCAAACGGGGCGAGATCCATGCCCTGGTGGGGGAGAACGGAGCAGGTAAATCGACCCTGATGAAGGTACTGAGTGGTGTGTATCCTTATGGGTCTTATGATGGGGAGATCTATTTTGAAGGGAAAGAGTGTCGGTTTCAGGATATCAGCCAGTCAGAGAAAGTCGGTCTTGTCATCATTCATCAGGAACTGGCTCTGATCCCCTACCTTTCCATCACCGAAAATCTGTTTCTGGGTAATGAACGCGCGAAAAATGGAATTATTGACTGGAATGAATCTGTTTCCAGGACGAAGGAATTGCTTGCAAAAGTGGGGTTGCATGAATCACCAAATACGTTGATCACAAATATGGGCGTCGGTAAACAGCAGTTGGTCGAGATCGCCAAGGCGCTGGCGAAGGAAGTGAAACTCCTGATTTTGGATGAGCCGACTGCTTCTCTGAATGAAAATGACAGTGAAAAACTGCTTGAATTATTATTGCAATTCAAATCACATGGCATTGCATCGATCTTGATCTCCCACAAACTCAGCGAAGTCTCCAAGGTGGCGGACTCTATCACGATCTTGCGAGACGGCGCCACGATCGAGACACTGGACACCCAGAAGGATGTCATCACTGAAGATCGCATCATCCGCGGCATGGTGGGGCGCGATCTGACACATCGTTTCCCGCCGCGCGAATCGAATATTGGTGAGGTGATCTTTGAAGTAAAAGATTGGAATGCCTACCATCCGCTGCATGAGCACCGTAAGGTGAGCGACAACATCAACATCCATGTCCGCAAGGGAGAAGTAGTGGGCATTGCCGGCTTAATGGGTGCAGGTCGTACAGAACTCGCCATGAGTATTTTCGGGCGGGCCTATGGGGCACGTATCAGCGGCAAAGCCTATAAACAAGGCAAAGAAATCGACATCAGCACCATCGACAAAGCCATTGCCAATGGGATTGCCTATGCCACCGAAGATCGCAAGGCCTATGGGCTGGTCTTGATCGAAGAGATCAAGGACAACATCACACTGGCCAATTTGGAAGCGATCTCAGCTTCGGGCGTGATCAACGAGCCCAAGGAACTGACGGTCACTCGCGAGTATCGCGACAAATTGAACATCAAATGCTCGAGTATCCTACAGTTGGCGGTCAACCTTTCGGGCGGCAACCAGCAAAAGGTCGTTCTCAGCAAGTGGTTGTTCTCCAACCCTGATATTCTCATTCTGGATGAACCGACGCGCGGCATCGATGTGGGAGCCAAGTATGAGATCTACACGATCATTAACCGTCTGGCGAGCGAGGGGAAAGGCATCATCATGATATCGTCGGAACTGCCGGAGATCCTTGGGGTCTGTGATCGTATCTATGTGATGCGTGAAGGCCGGATCGTGGGCGAAATGCCTGCCGGGGAGGCATCGCAGGAACTGGTCATGAAGCACATCATGTTCGAACAAGAGGCAATTGAAAAATGAAAACGCTGTCCAACCTTTTCAGAAATAACATTCGCGAATACGGCATGTTGATCGCGCTCATTGTGATCATGATCTTTTTCTATTTCATGACCGATGGCATTTTGATGAAGCCGATCAACATTACCAATCTGGTTCTTCAGAACAGCTATGTCATCATCATGGCGTTGGGCATGTTGTTGATCATTGTCTCCGGCTGGATAGACCTGTCGGTTGGGTCGGTGGCTGCTTTCATCGGTGCGATTGCAGGTGTCATGATGGTCAAGTGGGGCTGGAATTGGGCGCTGGTCATGGCGCTCTGTCTTCTGGCTGGTGGCTTGATTGGTGCCTGGCAGGGGTATTGGGTGGCTTATGTAAAGATCCCGGCCTTCATTGTGACCCTGGCGGGTATGTTGATCTTCCGCGGCCTCACGCTGGTCATGGTACGCGGCGAAGCGATCGGCCCGTTCCCGGTCGAATTCAGTCGCATCAGCGCGGGTTTCATCCCCGATTTCTTCAAAATGGAAGGCTTCCACTTAACCACGATCCTCATCGGGGTGATTGTGTCGATCTTGTTGATTTGGGCTGACCTGCGCACCCGGCGGAACCAGACCAAGTACGGTTTTGAGGTCACGCCCTTCTATTTCTTTGTTGCGAAGCAGGTGCTGATCACGGCCGCGGTCATGGGCTTCTGTTACTTGATGGCTTCCTATAAGGGCATCCCCAATGTGTTGGTGATCATGTTCCCGCTTGTGGCCATGTATGCCTTTCTAACCAGTTCGACCGTGATCGGTCGCCGTATTTACGCGTTGGGTGGTAATGAGAAGGCCGCGCGCTTGTCCGGTGTCAATACTCCGCGTTTGTTGTTCCTCACTTTCGTAAACATGGGTGTACTTGCTGCGTTGGCAGGCTTGATCGTGGCTGCCCGCTTGAATAGTGCTACGCCGAACGCGGGCGAAGGCTTCGAGTTGGATGTGATCGCAGCATGCTTTATCGGCGGCGCATCGGCGAGCGGCGGTATTGGTACTGTCATCGGAGCGGTGGTCGGTGCATTTTTCGTCGGCGTGATGAACAACGGCATGTCGATCCTAGGCGTGGGCATCGACTGGCAACAGGCGATCAAGGGCTTTGTGCTGCTGCTGGCCGTGTTCTTCGATGTATACAATAAGAACAAGAGTTCCTAGGAACTCACACTGCATTTTCATAGCGAACACGTAACCTTGGAAAAATCAAATACAGGTTTATGTAAAGCGAATTCGGTTGTCGCGGATGTTTTATTGGCTGTTGGCAAAGGAGATTTCAATGGACGAGATACTCAAACAATTACTGAATGAAGAACAGGAACTTCAGTTCACCCGCTTCAACGAATCGACCGCCTGGCAG
>CAZJMZ010000293.1:0-1649 GCA_964547115.1 uncultured Anaerolinea sp.
ATGTAGCAGGCTTCCATGGTTGTGATTTCTGAATAAATTCCTCTCCCGTCTTCCCCGATGGGAACAAGAATCGCAAGCATTGTGAATGCCCTGCGGGCAAACAATTGCAGTTGCATTGCTGCAATTTTCCTCTGTTGACCCAGAACAGGTGTTCTAGTAAACTTTATGCATGCCTCCGCGAAAGAAACTTTCACGGGCGGAACTACAAACATATCATCAAGTCCTTGGCAACCTACCTCACCTTATAAAAAGAAATGAATCAGCCGCCCAGGAGAATCTAGACGTAAAAAGTTTTCTCACAGGTAGTCGCCGTTCAGAAGACAAGAAAAAGGTTATGCTACGCGTTCTTTGGGATAATTTCTCTGAGCGCGAGCAGGATGTAACCATTCTGGTTTGCGAAGGCATGACTGACGCTGAGATTGCAGCACGGTTATATATTGGGGTCGCAACCGTCAAAACCTATCTTCAACGTGTCTTTTATAAAGCAAATGTTCGTGATCGCAGGGAACTCATGCGGATGTTTATTGGGTTCAATTTCCAGAACAGCAACCCCTAGGTATAGCTAACTAAACTCTTTCAACCCCATATCTGCTTCCATCTTTCGATTGACATCTTGTAATTGACATCGAAAGATGGTTTTTTTATTTTCGATGGTGCGCTATGCTGTGAATATGAAGCATCTCTTAGACCTGTCTCCCAGGCATTGGCACTTAATGATTGCTCCGTCTCCGAAAAAAATCTTAATTGCCATTGCCTATCTGGCCCGAACCATGCCGCTGACCGTGTTCGATTGTGGCAGGCGCTTCGATTCATCTGTTGTAGCACGTGCCGCACAGGGACGGAAAGAGATTATTGACCATATAAAAATTCAACGCGCCTTCACCTGTTTTGAAGCCGTCAAATTACTTGAACAAAAACAGATCGAGAAAACGCCAATTATCATTTTGGATTTTCTGGCAACATTTTATGATGAGAACGTAAAGCTCAACACACGAAATTTTCTGTTTCAAAGATCGATACAACACTTTCAACGGTTGGGACAATATGCGGGTTTGGGTGTGAGTGTATATCCTCCCGCCGCGTCTGGTGATGCGGTTGTACTGTTTGAACGGCTGCAATCAGCCGCACCGAACGTTTCAGATTACACCATGCCCGAAAAAGAAAACAGGCAATTGGGATTGTTCGAATGGGAAACGTAACTCCAACCATTACAGACATCCTCCACACGGAAGAAGCGAATCTTGCCAGGTTTCGCCGCGCCTTGCGTCGTGAAGACCAGATCGTCTTTGATGACCTGTTCACAGCCGCATACAAGCACCGGGCCGCCGCTGCGTATGCCGGACATCTTTTACCGTTTGAAACCTTCCTGTTATCCATGCAAATTGAAGACCACAAAGAAGTGATGCGCTTGCGCGAAGAGATCAAAACCCTGCGTGAACAACTCGTGCATTTTTTGGCCAAACAAAATGAATGAGTATCAAGGCTGGCTATTGGACTTATACCCGCATCCTGAGCGCGGAATTGTGCTATGGCTGCTCTGTGATAATGGTCAGCGGCTATGCTTGCGGCAGGATTTTCCAGTCACGTTTTATGCGGCGGGACCGAATCACCGTTTGCGGGATCTGTGGATATTTCTGCAAAACCAGCCA
>CAZJMZ010000293.1:1749-3727 GCA_964547115.1 uncultured Anaerolinea sp.
CAAAAAGGGAATGTTCAACGCTCGACTTGAAACAGGCCGATGCAACACTGGCCTTTCTACATTACCTGCTCAATCGGCATGACCCCGACTTGATCCTTACGTCGCATGGCGATACTTGGCTTTTGCCTTTGCTTTTGAGGTTGTCGGAAGAATACAACCGCCCTTTACCGTGGAATCGTGACCCCAGCGGAGAAATTCGACAGAAAAAAGAACGTAGTTATCATGCCTACAACCAGATCATCTATCGGGGGAATCAAATTCACCTGGCAGGGCGATTACACATTGACATTCACAACACGGTCATGTATGGCGATTACGGTATTGACGGGGTTTTGGAAATGGCGCGGGTGACATCCCTGCCGATTCAAACAGTGGCGCGGGTTTCGCCCGGAACGGGTATTTCAGCGATGCAGATTGTGACCGCGTTGGAAAATGAGATCCTTGTGCCGTTTCGCAAGGAGCAGGTCGAAACGCCGAAAACCACGTCCGAACTTTTTCACGATGACATGGGCGGGACGGTCTTTGACCCCATCATTGGATTGCATGAAGACGTGGGCGAAATCGATTTTTTCTCGATGTACCCCAGTATCATGGTGTGTTTCAATATTTCACCTGAAACAGTCGGGAGTGAGATAAAGACCTCTGAAGCCGTGGCAGATTTGGCGTCGGTGGTGAAGCGGGCGGAATTGGGTCTCATCCCCAAAACGCTGGCGCCATTGCTTGAAAAACGTTTCAAGCTCAAGCAATCCGTTTTGAGCATGTCTTTGCGGGATTGCCGATATAAGGAATACAAAGCGCGTGCTGCGGCGCATAAGTGGTTATTGGTCACCTGCTTTGGCTATCTGGGATATAAAAACGCGCGCTTCGGGCGGATCGAAGCGCATGAAGCCGTGACCGCTTACGGGCGGGAAGTGATGTTACGCGCCAAGGAAGCCGCCGAAGAAATGGGGTTTCGCGTGTTGCATATCTATGTTGATGGCATGTGGGTGCAAAGATCAGGTTGCAATAAAAAGGAGGATTTTCAGGCGCTACTGGCTGAAATCAAGAGCCGCACCAATTTATTGATCGCACTGGAGGGTGTTTACAAATGGGTCGCGTTTTTGCCCTCGCGCCGCAACAAAAGGATCGCCGTGCCCAACCGATATTTTGGTGTTTTTCAGAATGGGGAAATCAAAACCCGCGGCATCGAGGCGCGCCGCCACGATACGCCCGCATTTATTCGAGATACACAAACAGAGATTTTGGAAATGCTGGCAAAAGCCCCGAACCGTGACAGTTTGAAAGATCGTTTGCCTGAAATTCGGAAAGTGATCCACGAGAAGCAAAACGCCTTGCGCCATGGACTTGTCCCGCCCGAAAAGTTGATCGTGCAGCAGACCGTGAGCCGCAACCTGGCAGACTACCGCGCCCCTGTGCCAGCGTTCAGCGCGTTGCAGGATTTGGAGCGCACAGGGAAATCGCTTCGTTTGGGGCAGACGGTTCGGTTGATCTATACGTTGGGCATCCCGCGTGCCCGCGCCTGGGATGCCGTGACTGATTTTGACTCGCGGACGGTGAACCTCCCCCGCTACCGCCGCCTGCTTGACCGTGCGGTGGCTACCGTTTTACAGCCGATCACAGGTGAAGATACATCGTGGCTGACAGGCGTAAAACAGCTTGCTTATGAATTACCGTCCTCCACCATTCTGATCTCTTCCTCGCTCAACCCATATACCATCCCCTTGTGGGACAACTCATAGACCAGACGATCAATCGCCCTATCCGTGGACTCGATTTCCTATTGTAAGAGTTCCTTTTGTTGAATGAGCTCAGGTGCTGGCATGGGTACATCCCCTCACTGAATGAAGATAATTATAGCAACCTCCAACCCGAAAATACGTGGTCACTTTGGTCCTTGAAAATATAATCTGAAGACTTCATACTCCTCGTTGACAGCCCCTCCCTTTTTTGCTACACTAGGAATTGTCAGACAACTTTA